>JAQUQE010000002.1 GCA_028716225.1 Dehalococcoidales bacterium
ATTCACATTATAAAATCTAAAAGGCTTTCATTGTGGTAACTATATCCTAACACCAAGACTTGCCATCTTGGCTTACAAGGAAACGGTTAGATTACTTACGGGCTCGCCATATACAATCAAAGCTTATATAGTGTAATGGACACAAATAGAGCTGGATATCCTACCCGATATCCAGCTCATATATTCTGATTATTGGATAACTTTATTATTAGCTCTTACCGATTCTAAACACCTTGGTGCCGCAAACAGGGCAGGTTCCTTGAGTAGCGGGTCTTCCATTCTTCATGGTTATCTGCCTGGGATCCTTGATTTCACGCTTGGTTTTGCATTTTACACAATAGGCCTGCACGGTTTCCCTCCTCTCCTAGTTTTCTCTGAGCTTAAACTAATCGTGAAACAAAGTCAATAGACACGGATGTAATGGCAAAGAAAAAGGCCTGGGGGAGAATCCTCCCCCCAGGCCCTACAGCTAATCAGATAACTTCCTAGAAGTCGAATAGCTCCGGCTGCTCGGATTTCCTTTGTTCCTCAGCTCCATCCCGTTCTATTCGTCTGTCCGCCCTCTCCCTTTCCTGTCTCACCTTGACCCGCTGACGGTATATCCAGTCCTTAAGCCTCTTAAGCTCAGCCATCTGGTAATCATCAAGGCTCTCTACCCGGATATCATCTGGCATCTGGCCACCCTTATGCCGGGTATAGGTTCTGGTAGAAACATAGAGATATATCCGGCTCCAGTCGTGGTCCATCGGTGCGCTTAGTCCGGCGGTATAGAGATAGGCGCAGGCCTCGGCATCGGTACCGGTTTCCTCCTCACCCTTTGAGGCCCTGATGCTCATCTCCAGCCTGTCCATCGTGATGGCTCCCTTAATCCAATCGGGTAAGGTACCCCCCCACCCCCCGGGGAACACCAGAATCGGGTCAGTGAATATCCCCACAATATCACTTACCATATCACCTGTTTTTGGCACAAAAACCCTCCTATATTATTTTGATTTTAATCTCCTAACCGACTAATACCGGCTGCCGGCCGTGGCTGGCTATCCGCCTCTCCGCTTCTACCGCTCCGTCTGGTAAATCATTCCTCACAGCCTTAATCGAGGACTTGATGTAGTCTATCCGCTCAATATCGCAAACAAGGTGCACCAGACGCTGGTCGAGATACTGGGGCAGGTTAGGTATGTTCCGGGCTTCGTTAGCCACAATCCTGGCCTGCGCAAGCGGTTCGGCGGCCTGGTTGACAAACTCCTCCACCATATCCATCGCCTCGCTTACCAGTAGCGCGCTCCATCTAATGGGCACAGTTTCACCTCCTCTCTTTAGATTTGCCCCTGGCCACGCATAAACAAAGAGGGGGCATTACTCCCACGCACTGGGGAGCAATACCCCCTTCTTCTTACAAAAAAAGAGCACAAAAAGGGTGCTTCACAACACCCTCTTTGTGCGTGTCCTTTTTGAGTTCAAGCGTTCAGTTTCAGGCTACAGCGACTGGCTCTCTTACCTTGCCCTTACGCTTCGCTTTCGGCTTTGTCTCAGCTTCAGTTTCTGGCTCGGCTATCTCTACCTCTACCTCTGGCTCTGGCTCTGGCTCGGCTTCCGTTGCCTCATCGGTTACCCCTTCGCTCTCGGCTTCGGCTTCTGGCTTGCCTTCGGCTTTCGGTGTGTGCTCACTGGTAAGCATCGGCATTACCACTAGCTTATAGCCGTTAGTGGTAAAGAGGACTGGCGACTTGCCGTCGGTGAGCTTTAGCTCTGGCATACCGCCACACGCTTTTAACGCCTCGGCAAGGTAACTGCCGTCTAGCCTTACCCTGTTAGCCTCACCCTCAATATCGGCTGGCATTGTGGCTTGTCCCTTATCATCGGGATTAGCCAGCACCATCACGCCGTTATCAAGGGTAATGTCTATCGGGTAAGACTTGTTGTCGGCAAGGGCTCTCAGTGTGCCGATTGCCTTGCCCGCCTCGACGGTGTCAAAGTGAGCGGTGGTCTTAGCCTCGGTCGGGATTAGCCTCTCCCAGTCGGGAAACTTGCCGTCGTCGCTAACCCACTGATAGCGGATTAGCTCGGTGTCAATGGTGAGCGTCTTGATGTCCTCACCCTCAAAGCTAACCCTTGCTCTCTTGGCGCTCCGCAAGGCGTTGGCTATTCCTGCCAAATCCTCACGGCTTATCAGGACTTCGCCCTCTCCGTCATAGTCAAGGCTTACTACCGCCAGTCTAAAGCCGTCGGCGCTTACCAGCGTGAGCTTACCCTCTTTAGCCGTAAAGAGGACACATTGTAATACTGGTCGAGTGTCCTCAGTAGCGGTAAAGGGTAGCACCCTCGATAGCGCTTCCGCTAGCTCCAGACTGCCGATGTTAGGCGTTACGGCGTTACGAGAGGTAACCCTCACCTCACAGAGCGTCATCGGCGTGTTATCACCAATCCACGCTCCGTCATCAAGCTGGCTGATATTAGCTCCACAAACCACCTTAAGCCGTTTACTAACAGCCTGCGTCTCGCTAGCACTGTCAGTAAACGGGGCAACTTTTACGATGTTGCTTCCGTTTAGCGACTTAAGGTAACCGAGTAAGCCCTTACGCCCAATGGTAAAGTCCATAAGCGTTACCCTGTCGGCGACCGCTCTGGATAAGGCGTTTACCAGCGTCGCTTTATGCGCCACAAAGCCTGAGCCTGAACGCTTGCCCTCGATATTCAGTTTTTCCAGTTTATTCACCCCTTTGGCTATCTGGCAGTCGGGCAAGTCCGCCAGCTTCGCCTCTTTAGTAAGCTACCGCATATCTGCGTCTCGCTAGCCTATGCGGTGCTTCCACTATATAAGTCGTCAAAATGACCTCAAAACGTTATCATTGTAGTAGTGTTTTTTGTTCTTGTTTACGATATCGGGTAAGGTAAACTCTATCATAGTTATTGAGAGCCTCACCCTTGTGTAGCTTATGGGCTATGGCTACCAGTCTTGGCTTATAACCTAACTCCCATATACTCTCACTAACCCACGCCCCAAGCTCAAGAGCCTTATCATCGGCTATCAGCTCCCCAAGCTCGGTGGTATTGCCTTCGCTGTCTATGACTGGCTTACTGAGGCTTTCCAGCTTGATAGCCTTCGGACACTCTCGGTATAAGTCATTCTCTTTACACTTTGCCCTTTGCGCCTTGCTACAGCTATGGCAATCTAGACCGCTGTTAGTCCTGTAATAAGCTCTCCAATAGTCGGCTACGCTATGACTGGCAATCCGATACATCACGGCTTCGGTAAACGGCTTGTGTCCGTTATTGCGCTCCACGTCGGCAAGGGTAAGCATTATATCGTGTAGCAAGTCCTCTCTATCCTCTGGCTTTGACTTACCGCTAAACCGAGAGGCTACCTTGTAATAGGTTAGCCAATTGCCCTCTAGCTGGTCATAGCCGTTACCGCTAGACCGAGCTTGCTTTTGCCGTCGCCGTCGGCTAGACTTGATACTGCGCAAGGCTTGTGTCCTGCTGTGCTGTTGGCTCGCTGGCTTTCCGCACCACGGACATACGCCTTGCCTTTTGTTTAGCACCCATACCTTACCGCACTGGCTACAGTGTCCGCCTTGCGATGCTGGCGGTGGTGCTGGTGCTGGTGTCGCTGTTATCATCGCTTGACCTCTCTTTTGTGCTTATTTGCCCTGTTTGAGGCAAGCGCTCAAGGCTTTAAGGCTTTGTTGCTATTCGGTTGTTAAGGTGCTTTTACATTTACAGCTTCATTATTGAACAAAAGAACTTTTGGTTTAACCAGAGGAAGCAATTACATCCTCATCCCCCCGGGGGGAGAGAAAAGGTCATCACAAACGCAAAAAACATATCGTAACAGAGGGAAAGGATCGGTTACCTGACATCAGCAGACGGCCTGTAGCCCAAAAATAGAGGCCGTGGTAGTAGGTTAGGGGGGAATTTTACCCTAGATGCGGATATAGCGCCTTGTCTTGGCGCTTCGCTGTTCGCGGGGATAGTGGTACAGGGCCTGGACGGGGTCTGATACCTGGTCGGGGGGAGCTTCCCGGCCCTTAGCGGTGAGCCGGTAATAAACCCGGGGCGGAGCCGGCGGGTAGTCATCCTGAATTGCCGAGCCTTCGGTATAGCCCGTTTCCTCAACCCAACCCAGTCTCTTGAGGTGGTCGAAGTACCGGGTGAAGCTGGAATAGCGTGCCCGGGTGAGCTTATAGGGGATCCGGCTTAAGTAGTGTTCCAGGAGAAGCTGGTATTCCTCCGCGGTAAAGGCCGGCTTACCGCGGGCGATGTGCTTTTCCTCCGCCCTTTCGGTGGCGTCCCTGGCGATGGCGCGGTGCAGAGCCAGCTTATACTCGCTGTGGACATCGGTCATCGGGGCTCCAGACGAAGGGTCTATCTTCTTTGAGTCCTCGGGGCCGCTGCCCTTGAGAAACTCGATGATGAACCAAGCGCAGCCGAATGGCCTCAGAAAACCACCGTTGGTGGGTCTAATCGGTATTGTCATGGTCTAACAACCTTCCTTCGGTAACAAGCTGCTGCTGGCTTTAGCCATCCTTTTCTCCACCGCAGACATGACTGCAGACGAGTACTCTGCCAGCAGAAATTCCCTGGTTTGTTTCCTGATTTTGGACGGGGAAGCTAGCAGGCGCTGGCAATCGGCAATCTGCCTTTCCAGTTCCTCGGCTCTACCTTCTGGCGTACTGGGCAGAATACGAACCCAGCTAAGACTGTTCTTTAGCTTGTCGATATACCTTTTGAGGCATGCTTTCAGCAGCTCACTCTTGATGATAGGTCTATCCTTTTGATCCTGCTCCCACTCCTGTAGATATTGAAGAAGCGCATCTTCGGGTAAACCCAGCTTGAAACTTACCTCCTCCACATTCCAGCCGCAGTCAAATAACCTCAAGGCTTGTATTTGCGTATCAAGCTCATCAATTCTACGCTTCCTCTCCTCGTTGAGGAACTCTTCCAGTCTCCATTGCTCTTCCTTAACTGAGACCCTGAGCTCAGTAAGCCTGGCTTCGAGGCCGTTAACTTCAGCAAGCTTAGCTTTCACCTGCTCGTCGGCTACCTGGGCACCCAGCTTCATAAGGTCCGCGTTAGAAAGATGAATCCTATCCTTAACCAGCTCAAGCTGCTCATAAACCTCCTGCGGCACTCGAAAAGTAACCACCTTGCTTCCGCATCTTTCCCTATTTCCTGTCATGTTATCCTCCTTAAACAGCTAGCATACCTGTTGCGTATACTGAAGCGTATACCATGGCTGTATACCAGCCCCGTATACCATACTCGGTCTTGCCCTCAGCATATACTTGGTAGAGGGGGTAACCCCCTCTGGGGAGATCCCAAAACTCCGGTATACAGTTCAACTTAATCAGGCACTAATCCTATTGCTTTAGTGGTATACATTAAGTAGTATGCCGCTCGACTTACTGGTCATTAGCTAGTCTGGGGAAATGGTACCCCATAACCCTTTAGACAGCTTATCTCCCAATACCCTCCTGGCGCCTTCGACACCTATTACGCGAGCTCCGGCCAGTTTCTTTGCCTCATGTATCAGGCGCAGGGAGTCATGGTTAGCTTTATCCCGGCCTAACATATCAAGCTCATACTCTATGTAGACCGGGTATCCCTTGGGGTAACCAGCGCTTACTTCATCCCGGCAGACCACGATGATATCGTCATCCAGGGCACTGCATTTCCACAAGCACCACCCCTGTTTATCCCAGAGCTCACCGGTACGCCGGGCAGCATCCTCAGCCTGAGCCAGTACCTCGAGCTGTGCCAACTCCTTCTCCCAGTAAGAGGTATCCATGCCCTTTTCTCCGGCAATCTTGATGGCTTTCCTGCCTCTTTCTATCCTGGATCTGATATCATCCACTTTGCTTGCTCTCCTCTTCATCCAAGAATTCATCCCAGGGATCTTTGTCTTTGACTGATTGGTTGGAATCAACAGAAATAAGGGCAGTATCACCAGCGGTAGATGGTGTTACTGCGTTACCGAGCCTGTTTTTCAAGCTAGAATCGGTAACATAGGGGATGTTACCGTCTGTTACCGTGTTACAGGCCAGGTCACTCAACACCGGCAGCCCCTCAACATCAGGCATCGGCTCGCCAATAGTAAAGTCCGCCGGGTATCCTTTCCTCAATTCCCTATTTATAAGCCAGCCTTCTTTGAGGGCCTTCTTTGCCCTGCGGTGGGCTGCCATCTTGCTGATGTTTAGGTAATCGGCAAGCATTGTGCCTGTTACTCGACTGCCCTCGGTTCTCGCAACTTCGAGTACCCGTACCGCTTCCACCAACTGCCGAATCGTGGTGGCAGTTCCGGAGACGGAATAAACATACATCTCGCTCACCAGTTCCCGAACCGTCTCGTAGTCCTCGGGTAAAGCTATCAGGTAACCTCCACCATCAACACTCCGCTTATTATGGCGGATAATGGTAACTGCCTTTATCATGGAAAGAAGTCGGGCAAAGTCCCTGAGGACCCTTGGCGCTGAGGCCGATTTCCCCAGCGCTGCCGCCAATTCCCGGGCAAAAGGTACCCTTACCCGCCAGGGCACCTTCAACTGTAGATATGCCTGAAACGCTATCAGTCCGCTGTTCAGGGAGCGCGGCCCTTCCGTCTCAAGCTCTGCCTGTACGTTAAGGGCAGCGCAAATCTGCTCTTTAGAATCACCCAGTTCCAGGGTGAAGAGCCGGGTCATCAATTGATGGCCCAATGGATTGGTGCTGGTGGTAATGAGGACGGTGGGTCCGGGTTTGCTTACCTTCTTAACCTTATAGTCACCGGTAACCTTATCACGCACGGTGACTTCATAGTGGAGGTGTTGGTCCTGCAGTAGATTACGGATGGCGCTGGCGGCGGGATTATCCTCACCAGCGGGAAGGCTGTCAGCCTCCCAGAATACCAGTAGTTTGTGCTCTAAATCGGCATCGTCGTAGATGATGGTTCTGGGTGAGCCAGCGTCAATAATATGTTGCGCTTCATAGGGAAGTAATTTCTTCGCCATGGACAGGGTGTGGTTTTTACCGCTTGAGCTGGGCCCGCTCAGTAACAGATGTACCGGCATGGCGCCGTCTCTCATCGCCAGCAGCCGTGATGTCGCTGCCAAATAAGTGATGATAGCCGGCTTCAAATCCCCTCCATAGCCTAGCCCCAAGATAGCACCCTTAATGACCTCGAGCGGATCCTCGGCCTCAATTACCGCTTTCGCCCCTTTGTATGCCTTATCTAACTGCTCGCTGTCTTTATACTCCTTTAGTATCCGACCTGGCTTCGCTTTTTCCTTTAGCTCATTTAGGAGAGCGAGGATATTACAACTCTGGATATGGGCTTCGCTGATATCTTTCATTCCCTCGGGAGCCTTTATGAACATGAGATCAGGGACACTTTTCAATACCCTCAATACGAAGTCCTCGGCCTCAGGCTCCTGCCAGAGGTATACCGCTAATCCATCCAGATACCCTCCCCATTCTGTTCGCCATACCCCTTTCCCGGGTATTCCTAAAGTCGGGATCCCATGAAACCAACCAGTCCAACAGTCTGATTCACCCTCTACTATCAACACCCAACCGGCTTTCCTAATCTGCTCTAACCGGTTTAACCCATAGGGTATGGGGTGGTCTCCCTTGCGCCACCTGAAGCGGCTATCACCGGTTAGGGCCAGGCGGAAGCGGATAGCGGCTTCATCGCCGTCTTCGGTGGAATAAGGTATTCTTAGGGCGGGCTGACCGCGGTATTTAAAATCACTGATACCTAAAAATCTCAAGAACTCTACTGGCAACTTTTTGGCTTCTGAGAGGCTGTTAATGGTAACACCGGTAACATCCGGTAACGTAGGGGGTGTTACCGGATGTTGGGTGGTATCCAAAGCTAAATCACCCCTTTGTAACGGGTCGGTAACGCGGTAACACCCCCTACCGAATGTAATATCTCCCCTCCCATTATCGGCATAACCAAGAGAGTCATAACCCAACGCACCGCAGATATCCCGATAGCTGTGCCGGCCCCCCTGGCAGGTTACCAGGGCCTTATCTCCAGCGTCCTTTAGAGTCAAATGCTCCTCTGGTGTCCTATGGCCCGGAGCTGGACAATTCGCTACCCAGATATCACCACGCTTACAGGCACCGGTAAGCCTGGAAAGGATATCATCGATACTACGTGGTTGGTTCATTACCTAACTCCATTGTTATCATCCGGGTTATACTGCCCTGCTTCCTCGAGCATTCGTTTCAGAGCCGCTAGAGGCACTACCATTCGGCGTGTACCACAGCGGATCACGGGCAATTGTCCCAACCGGGCCATTTCGTATGCCGTGGCTCGAGATATCCCTAACATACTACCGACGGCAGGGATATCGATACATAAAGGCTCGACTGGGTTATTGTCGTTTGTTCGCATCGCTAGCTTCCTTGTTCGTCATTACCGGAATTATTATCAGCCGGTCCCGCTTCACCCTTACCTCAACCTTGGAAGGTTTATTATGCCTCATAAGCCACTCCTTGGGCACAATAACTACATAGCTGTACTCCCCAACTTTATAAAGTCTCTTGATCAATCCCATATTTCCCCTTGACAATAACGACGTTATATGATAATCTATATTCGTATCTTACGATAACACGATATACGCTATTGTCATATATATCCGTTATCATACTTAGATTAGTTTGTCAAGTACTTTATAACGAAGGAGACGAAGAATGAGAAGATTTCCTATAGAAGTTAAGGTGTTTGTTATCGAAAAAAGGCGTGACGGTAAGGAGTGGAGCGAGATTAAACAGGCTATCCGGGAAACGTTTAACATGGAGCCTCCAACAGTACGTGCCATGCAGCGCTGGGATAAGGAACTGGACCGCGCCGCCCTCAGTAAGGCCCTCAAAGAAAGGGCTAAAAAGGATGCTCAGGTTGCCAAAGAGCAGACGGTGACCATGCTAGCACAGGATCTGCTCCCTACCCTCTGGAAGGCCGTTGATGCCGGCGAAGAGCTCGAATACACCGGCTGGAACTGGTTTTTCCGACTTGTAGAGACCAGCTTGGGAACTCAAAAGTTCAAGAGCTTCATGGGCCGCTACCTGAAAGAGCGCGAGGGGCAGCCTGAACTCATGCCTGCTCAAATAGATTGGGCTTCAGAAACCCGGACTCAAGAATAATCACAACAAGGAATAAAACGATGAGAGGGCATATTAGACAGCGAAGCAAAGGTGGATGGGAGATTACAATCGACATCGGCAGAGATCCGGCGACCGGCAAGCGCTTGAGACATTTTGAGAATGTGAGGGGTACTAAAAAAGATGCCCAAAGACGTTTGGCAGAGCTTACCATCACTGTTGAGCAAGGCACTTATATCAAGCCACAAAAACATATGACCCTGGCATTTTGGCTACGCCAGTGGATCGACGGATATGTATTAAGTAACCTTGCAGAAAAGACGAGAGAAAGCTATACCCATGAATTGATCAATTATGTAGTTCCTTCACTAGGAAACATCAAACTCAGCGAACTAAGGCCCAGCCACATTAATGGTTACATATCTAAAGCATTGACTCAAGGCCGTAAGTTAAGAAACGGCGGCCTAAGCAAGCGCACCGTTCAATATCATTACCGCATCCTGAGTAAATCACTCGATGATGCTGTCAGGGCAGGTTTATTATCGGTTAACCCTTGTAAAAGCATCAGCCCTCCACGTCATCAACAAACATCCATACCCTCCTTCGGACCTGATGAACTGGACAGATTGATTACTGCTCTTAAGCAAAGCAATTTCTACCTCTATTACTACACGCTCTTACTCACCGGTCTTCGTAGAAGCGAATTACTAGCCTTGAAATGGAATGAGGTGGATCTTGAATTAGCTTCTATATATGTGTCGCACAGCCTACACAGATTAGATGATGGTACCATCGTTATTAAGGAACCAAAAACCGCCCGCAGCCGGAGACCTGTCGATCTACCAATTTCCTTGGTAACCTTGTTAAGACAATACAAGAACTCCCAGGAAATGGAACGCCTAGTGCTTGGCGGAAAACTCTCTGAAAATGATTTTGTCTTTGCTCATGCCGACGGTAAACCGTTGAACCCAAGTACGGTAACGCATACCTTCGCTAAGATAATCAAACGTGCCGGATTATCTTCTATGCGCCTGCATGATCTTCGTCATATCCATGCGACTATGCTTCTAAAGGCAGGAGTGCATCCGAAAGTCGTCCAAGAACGCCTCGGCCACAGCAGTATCACCACAACCCTAGATATATATTCCCACACGGTACCAGGGCTGCAAAGAGCTGCCGCCGAACGCATTGACACCCTACTACCAAAACATATTGATGATGAAGAAAATGTCGGCAAAATGTCGGCAGATGGTAGTAAGATTACGAGTAGGCCGTACAGGGATCGAACCTGTGACACCCTGATTAAAAGTCAGGTGCTCTACCAACTGAGCTAACGGCCCACAGCTTCAAATGAAGTTTAGCAAATCTCAAGCTATAGCGCAAACTCGATAAGGCTGCGGCAATACCGGAAAGCACCTCGCTAATTCCGTCTTTTCAAGTGCTACCCAACAACAATTATGTATGATAGAATATACCCAGCATTTAAGGGGTGAACTACAATGACTGTTTCTCATCTCGAAAAAGAGGAGAACCTGAACCTACAGTCGCTCACCTGGGGGGAACTAACCTGGATCAACATCGAGAACCCCACAGAACAGGATATCGAGTACCTGGCGCAGCACTATCCCTTTCATCCCCTGGACCTGGACGACTGCCTCAGCCGGATACAGCGGCCCAAGATCGACAAGTACAACGACTACCTGTTCCTGGTCTTCCACTTTCCGGTATTCTACAAGGAGGCAAGGGTCACCAAGGCCGGGCAGCTATCGGTGTTTATCGGCCCCGACTACCTGATTACCATTCACAAGGGCGATCTCAAGCCTCTGGTCAAGCTCTTCAAAGAATGCGAAATCGACGAAGAATCGCGGCAGGAGAACTTCGGCGAGGGCTCCGGATACCTGCTCTACCGGATCGTCGACCGCCTGGTCGACTACTGTATCCCGATATCCAACAAGATGCTGGAGAATATCGAGGACGTGGAAGACGGGATTTTTGCCAGCACGCGGCACAGCCAGATCAAGGAAATCTCCGTTATCCGGCGCGATATCATCGCCTTCCGCCGCATCATCTGGCCGATGAGGGCGGTTATCGGCAGCCTAGAGCCCAACATCCGCCGCTTTACCCAAATGGACCTCTCGGTATACTTCGGCGATACGGTCGACCACCTGGACAGAATATGGGACGCCCTGGACGAATATAAGGAGCTGATCGAAGGTCTTAACGATACCCACGACTCGCTGATGACAAACCGCACCAATAAGGTCATACAGCTGCTGACCATCATTTCCACCATCCTGCTGCCGACTACTCTGATTGCCAGTATCTGGGGAATGAATATCAACCTGCCTTTCCAGAACTCCGGCCACCCGTTCCTGTATATTATCTTAATCATGGGCAGCATTATCGGCGGCATGCTCTTTTTCTTCCGCCGCAAGAAGTGGATTTAGTAATCCGACCATGAATATCAAAATCCTCGGCGCCCACAACTGCGAATCACAAAGCACGCGGCTCACCAGTCTGCTGGTAGACGACACCCTGGCGCTGGACGCCGGCGGGTTGACCTCCAGCCTGTCGCTTGCACAGCAGATGAAAATCAAGGCAGTGCTGCTCACCCACCAGCACTATGACCACATCAGGGACATTCCCGCTCTGGCAATGAATTTCTACCTCCATAAAACCGGCTTTGACATCTACTCTTCAGCGGCGGTATATCAGGCCCTGGCCGACTGCCTGATGAACGGCAGGCTCTACCCCAACTTCCTGAAAGAGCCCGAGCCGAATCCCACCATCAATTTCACTGCGGTGGAACCGCGGCAGAACTATCGAATCGAAAACTACAACGTCGTGACCACCGAATCGAATCACTCGGTAGTAACAATCGGCTACCAGGTCACCGCAGCGGACGGCAAGGCAATGTTCTATACCGGAGACACCGGACCGGGACTGGGATGCTGGCAGCAGGTATCTCCCGACCTGCTGGTTATCGAGGTTATCGCTCCCAACCGATACGAGGACTTTGCCCGGGAAAAAGGACACCTCACCCCCTCCCTCCTGAAGCAGGAGCTCGCCACCTTTCAGAAGCTTAAGGACTACCTGCCGCAGGTAGTCCTGGTACACCTTTATCCCGACCTGGAGGCAGAAATCAAGACCGAAATAGACGCGGTCGCCAGGTCCCTGGACCACCCCATCACCATCTCCTACGAAGGAATGGAAATCGACCTGTAAGGCTATCCGAAAGATAAGAGGGAGAATAATAGACATCCCGAAATTTATCGTCGATGCCAATACGGGCAAACTGGCCAGGTGGCTGCGGATGTCAGGATACGATACCCTGTTCTTTCAGGGCGAAGATGACGCCCAGATGATATCCATTGCCGGAGACGAGGGCAGGGTGATACTGACCAGGGACACCCAGATTATGAGAAGACGGGTGGTGACCGGCGGAAAAATTAAGGCCATCCTTATTCGTAGTGACGATTCCGAGCGCCAGATGCTTCAGGTAATAGATGAGCTGCACCTGAGCCCGTTCTTCAATCCGTTCACCATCTGCCTGGAATGCAACCAGCCCCTGACGGGACAAAGCAAATCCCAGGTCGAAGGACGGGTACCCCCCTATGTCTTTCAAACCCGGGACCAGTATATGGAGTGCCCCCACTGTCATCGACTCTACTGGAGAGGGACCCACTGGCAGGCAATGACAGAGAGGCTAAACAAATTCAGCCGACACTCCCGAGAAAGACTGTGATTCTTGACCCGCAGAATCAAAATATATTACACTTTTACTGGATGTTAGTCACCGTAAGTAACCTTCCCCGCAACCGGTAGAACGGCAAAATAGGGGGGTGCGCTCGTTAGCCTCTCGGCATGCCAAGGACAATACTCCTGTCCATCCCGTCGCAAGAGCGCCCCTTGTGAGATAAGACACAAAAATATTTATAGAACAAGGAGGAGCAATGAAACCCAAGGTTTTCGTGACCAGACGTGCGATCAATAAAATCGCCCCGGATGACTACAAGCAGATGGAGCAGGCATGCGAGCTTGAGGTATTTCCCCTCGACCGGATTATGGAAAAGAAAGAGCTGATGGCAGGGGTGAAAGATAAGGACGGCGTTCTCATCTCCGTCGGCGACCCCTACTTCGATAAAGACATCATCGCGGCAGGAAGCAAACTGAAGATAATCTCCACCATCGGCGTCGCCTTCAGCCATATCGACATCGAAGCGGCGGCGGCTAAGAAAATATCCGTGACCAACTCCCCCTCCCAGGACATAGCCAGCGCCGTAGCGGAAGCAACCTGGGCGCTGCTGCTGGCAGTGACCAAACGAATCGTCGAGGGCGACCGGGACGTCAGGGCAGGCAGATTCCTCGGCTGGGGACCGGCCGACTACATCGGGGCCGACATTCCGGAAGGAACCCTGGGCATCGTCGGCTTCGGCAGAATCGGCAGGAAGGTGGCCAAGATGGCGCAGGGATGGGACATGAGGATTCTATATGCCGATGAAATTCCAGCCGACCCGGCTACCGAGAAGGAACTGAATGTAACCAGAGTTCCCCTGGAGAAACTGCTTAAGGAGTCCGATTTCATTACCCTGCACTGTCCTCTCATCCCGGGGAAGACCTTCCACCTTATCGGTGAGAAGGAATTCGCCATGATGAAACCGAACTCCTATCTGGTCAATGTCGCCCGTGGTCCGGTCATCGACGAAAAGGCACTGGTGAAAGTACTCAAGGAAAAACGGATAGCCGGAGCCGCTCTCGACGTTTTCGAGAACGAACCCGATCTAACCGAGGGCATGGCCGAGCTGGACAACCTGGTGGTCACACCGCACCTGGCCAGCGCCACCTGGAGGGCCAGAAGGTCTTACGTCTCCCTGGCTATTCAGAACCTGTTAGCCGGACTGCGGGGAGAGGTCCCGCCCAACCTGATAAACGAACCTGCCAAGTAAGACGCTAAAGAAGCAGCGGACTTAAGAAGGGCCGGGGCCGAAAACAAGAGCCTGCTCCAGTCTGCCGTCCCCATGGCAAACCGCTACCTCCAGAGAGCAATATTACTAATACTATGTTCATCAGCCCACGGAGCGAATTGCCCGACACAGGAATTTGACCGCCGACCGGAATATTGCTACACTCAGATTGCTAGTAATACCTGAGGCGGGCTACTTTTTACGAGAGGAAGCACCGTGAAGATTCTCACTGCTAATCAGACACGCCAGGCAGACCTGGACTGTGCCAATATCGGCTTGCCGGCCGACAAGCTTATGGAAAACGCCGGAGCGGCAGTCGCCGAGGAAGCCGGGGAAATACTGGGCGGCGTTAGCGGGAAGACCATCCTGATCCTGGTCGGCCCGGGAAACAACGGCGGGGACGGGCTGGTTGCGGCCCGCCACCTTCACGACCGGGGAGCCGAGGTCAACATCTTCCTCTTCAGCGAAAGACCGCCGGATGATCCGAACCTGATACTGGTCCGGGAACGCAGCATAAACTGCGTCGACGCCACTAAGGAGACCGCCCTGGACCAACTGGCAGACCTGCTGCCAACAACCGGTGCCGTTATCGATGCCGTATTCGGAATCGGTAGAATTCGCCCGTTTCACGGCACCCTGAAGAAAGCCCTGGATATGATCAACCAGGCAAAGAGGCCCGGTATGCGCATCATTGCCGTAGACCTACCCTCGGGTCTGAACGCCGATACCGGAGCAGTCGACCCGTCCTGCCTCTATGCCGACAATACGATTACCCTTGCTTTTCCCAAAATCGGCCTGTTCAAATACCCCGGCGCAGAGAGAACCGGCCGGATAACCACGGCCGATATCGGCATCCCCGCCTACCTGGCCGAGCAGGCCACCGACGAGCTGATCACCGCCGACTGGGTCAGTTCGGCACTACCCAGGCGTCCGCTTAATGCCAATAAGGGGACCTTCGGCAAGGTCATCATCGTTGCCGGCTCGAGCAACTATATCGGCGCAGCCTACCTGGCCTGCAGCAGTGCCATGCGCGTCGGCACCGGACTGGTAACACTGGCAACAGCAGCCAGAATACAATCGATTATCGCCGGCAAGCTTACCGAGGCAACCTACCTGCCGCTACCCGAAGCGCACCCCGGTATCATCTCCCCGGGTGCCGCCAAGTTGATACGCCAGAATCTTAACGGCTATGATGCATTGCTTCTGGGCTGCGGGCTGGGACAAAGCCAGCCGGTAGCCAAATTCATCGAGGAACTGCTGCTAAGAGTAAAAACAACGCTGCCGCCACTCATTCTGGACGCCGACGCTCTCAACATCCTGGCCAGATTCCCTAACTGGTGGCAGCGGTTGACCGTTGACGCTATCCTTACTCCGCATCCCGGCGAAATGGCCAGACTGGCTGAGGTCACGGTAGATGAAGTGCAGTCAGCCCGAATCGAAATCACCAAAGAGATGGCCAGAAAGACGAATAAAACAATCGTCCTGAAAGGGGCCTGTACCGTTATCGCCACACCGGACGGCCGTACTCGAATCAGCGCAGCAGCCAATCCGGGACTGGCGTCGGCCGGAACCGGCGACGTCCTGAGCGGGATTATCTCCGGGCTGGCAGCGCAGGGGCTGTCACTCTTTGACGCCGCCGCCGCAGGTGTATTTCTCCACGGGGAAGCCGGTGAAATGGTCAGATCCCGGCTGGGTGATGCCGGTATGATTGCCAGCGACCTGCTTCCGGTACTGCCACTGGCGATCAAGCAACTAAAAGAGGAATAATCGCTAAGATTTACTTTAGGGACAGGACTGAACAGATAAGATGCTATTAGCTATCGATATCGGAAATACCGATACAAAACTGGGGGCCTTTGAAGACACCAAGCTCCGGGCCACCTGGCATATGGCGACCAATATTCACCGTACGGCGGATGAATATGCCGCCATTCTGCTCAACCTGATGCACCACCAGAAACTGGATACGACCGATATCACGGCGGCAGCCATATGCAGCGTCGTACCCCCGCTGATCACTACCTACGAGGACCTCTTTCAGCACTATTTCAAGCTTACGCCACTGGTGATAGGAGCCGGTGTCAAGACCGGGGTTTCGATACATATGGACAACCCCAGAGAGGTCGGCGCCGACCGTGTCGTCAATGCCGCCGCCGCCCACCACCTCTACGGAGGCCCGGTCATAGTTACCGACATGGGGACGGCAACCACTTTCGACGTCGTTTCAAAGGAAGGCTGCTATCAGGGAGGATCGATTGCCCCGGGGATAAACACCGCAGCCGAGACCCTGTTTATCAAGGCAGCCATGCTGCCGCGGGTAGAATTAATCCATCCCAAACATGCTATCGGCACCAGCACCGTCACCGCGATGCAGTCGGGGATTGTTCTTGGCTACGTATCGCTGATCGAAGGTATGATCACCCGCATCCAGCAAGAGCTGGGAGAAAAAGCCCGGGTGGTGGCTACCGGAGGCTGGTCCACTATCATCGCTAAAGAAACAAAGGTATTCGACGTGGTAAACCCCGATCTGACGCTGATCGGACTAAGGCTCATCTACCTGATGAACCGATCCTGAAGTAGCGGGCAAGGAGAAAAATGCTAACCGGGAAGACAGTAGTACTGGGAATAACAGGCAGTATCGCCGCCTACAAGGCCGCCGAGCTTGCCAGCAGGCTGACCCAGGCAGGAGCCATGGTCGAGGTAGTAATGAGCGAAGCGGCGACAAAATTCATAGCTCCGCTGACTTTTCGTAATATTACCGGCCGGCCGGTAGTAACCAGCATGTGGAATACCGGGTCCGAGTTCAGCATCGAGCACATCGCTCTAGCCGAGGCGGCCGACGTCGTGGTCATCGCCCCGGCTACCGCCGATATCATTGCCAGAATTGCGGTCGGTATCGCCGACGATATGATCAGCTGCACCGTGCTGGCGACTAAAGCACCGGTGATACTGGCACCGGCAATGAACGTCAACATGCTCCAGAGTCCGATTACCAAACACAATCTGGCCGCACTGAAAGCGAGGGGGTTTGCCATCATCGAACCCGACTGCGGCCGCCTGGCCTGCGGCAAAACAGGCAAAGGACGACTGGCCGAAACGGAGAGGATTATAGCCGCCATCAGCCAGATACTGAATAAAGTAAACGACCTGGCGGGAAAACATATCGTGATTACCGCCGGTGGCACTCAGGAACCGATCGACCCTGCCCGTCACATCGGCAATCGTGCCTCGGGTAAAATGGGGTATGCTTTAGCCGAAGCGGCCAGGGATAGGGGCGCCGTTGTCTCGCTGATTACCGCTCCCACCATGCTGCCCGCACCGGCCGGTATAGACGTCGCCCGGATTAGAACCGCCGCCGAGATGAAAAAGGCGGTAGCCAGGGCGGTAGTTCGAGCGGATGCCCTGATTATGGCAGCCGCCGTCTCCGACTATCGGCCCAGGAGAACCGCCAGGACCAAGATTAAGAAAGAACGTCCCGTCCTGAACCTGGAGCTAATCAGGACGCCGGATATTCTGAGCCAGGTGAAGGGGGACTTCCTTAAGGTCGGCTTCGCCGCCGAGACTGACAGCGTCATCGCCAACGCCAGGCAAAAGCTGGCGGATAAGCAACTCGATCTGATAGTCGCCAATGACATCACCGATACCGGCAGCGGTTTCGGCGTCGATACCAACCGGGTAACAATCATAGACAAACAGGGCAATGAGGAAACCCTGCCCCTGCTCAGTAAGAGAGAAGTGGCAGACAGGATACTGGACAGGGTAGTCAGGCTTTTTTAGCACTCCGGAGCTTTAGATGACGAAGCACCCTTTTTGAGACTTGAACTAAACGCGGGAAAAGGCAACTATGACGGAACAGACAAAGATGGAAGAAGAAATGGCCAAGGCGTATCAACCGGGCAAGGTCGAGCCCAGGTGGTATCGGTTCTGGATGGAGAAGGGCTATTTCACAGCCAGGATAGACCCGGGAAAGAAGCCTTTCGTCATTATCATGCCCCCGCCCAATGTTACCGGCGAGCTTCATATCGGGCATGCGCTGACCGCCACCCTGGAGGATATCATGACCCGCTGGCACCGGATGAAGGGTGAGGTGGCGCTATGGCTCCCCGGATTCGACCACGCCGGAATCGCCGCCCAGGTTGTGGTAGAACAAATGCTGGCCAAAAAAGGGCTGGACCGGCACCAACTGGGACGGCGGGAGTTCCTGAACAGGATGGACCACTGGGCAGAGAAGTGCCGTACAACTATCACCGGGCAACACCAGAGGCTGGGGGTTTCCTGCGATTGGAGCCGGGAACATTTTACACTAGACGAGGGACCGAGTCGGGCCGTGCGCACCGTCTTCGTCCGTCTCTATGAGAAAGGCCTGATCTACCGCGGGGAGAGGATTATCAACTGGTGCCCCCGCTGCGCCACCGCCGTCTCCGACCTCGAGGTCGACCACAAAGACGTCAACGGGCACCTGTATTATGTCAAATATCCTCTGGCGGAAGACAACCATGAGTTCATTACCGTCGCCACCACCCGCCCGGAAACAATCCTCGGCGATACCGCGGTAGCGGTCAATCCCGATGACAGGCGGTTCAGCAACGTCATAGGCAAGAAGGTCATACTACCCGTCGTGAACCGGGCAATACCTATCCTGGCTGACGAAGCGGTCGACTCCGGCTTCGGAACCGGCGCCGTCAAGATTACACCATCGCACGACCCGGTCGACTTCGAGGTATCACAGCGCCAGGGGCTGCCTCTGATCAACATTATGAACCCGGATGCCACCATGAACGACAACGCCGGACCCTACGCCGGCCTCGACCGGTTCTCCTGCCGCAAGGCAATACTGGCCGACCTGGAGAAAGAAGGCCTGCTGGTTAAAGTAGAACCTTATTCCCATTCGATCGGCCACTGTCAGCGCTGTCAGACAATAATCGAGCCGGTGGTCAGCAAGCAATGGTTCGTCAAGATGGCACCTTTAGCCCAACCGGCTATCTCAGCCGTAACCAGCGGGGATATTCGAATCGTCCCCGAGCATTTCACCAAGGTCTACCTCAACTGGATGGAAAACATCCGCGACTGGTGTATCAGCCGACAGCTATGGTGGGGGCACCGCATACCGGTATGGTACTGCCGGGACTGCAGCAGCCTCACGGTAGCCGTCGAGGATGTCAAAGAATGCTCCTCTTGCGGCTCGGTTAATATAGAGCAGGACCCGGACGTCCTCGATACCTGGTTCAGCTCGGCGCTTTGGACTCACTCAACACTGGGCTGGCCCGATGATACCGAAGACCTGCGCTATTTCTATCCGACCACCGTCATGGAAACCGGCTACGATATCCTCTTCTTCTGGGTAGCCAGGATGATCATGATGGGCATCGAAGACACCGGTAGGATTCCTTTTAGCACCATATATCTTCACGGTCTGGTACGGGACGAGAAGGGCGCAAAGATGAGCAAGGTCCGGGGCAATGTAATCAACCCGCTCGATACCCTGGACCAGTACGGTACCGACGCCCTGCGCTTCGCTCTATCCACAGGCACATCGCCGGGAAACGACATCAAACTGACTACGGAACGCCTGGAAGCAGGCCGCAACTTCGCCAACAAGCTGTGGAATGCCACCCGGTTCATAATAAGGAGCACTACACCCGGCAGCACGGAAACCGGAATACAGGAGGGGTTGCTCCCGATAGAAGACCGCTGGATTCTGTCCCGGCTCAATCACACCATAAGAAATGCCACCAATCTGATGGAAGAGTTCCAGTTTGGTGAAGCACAGAGGCAAATACATGATTTTCTCTGGGGAGAGTTCTGCGACTGGTACATTGAAATCGCCAAGATCCGCCTCCAATCCGCCGTGGGCACCGTTTCACCCGTCCCGATCCTGGTCCATGTCATGGAGACATCGCTCCGTCTCCTGCATCCCTTTATGCCCTTTTTAACCGAGGAATTATGGCAAAACCTGAAATACAGTGCGCCGGCACATCAGGACACGGAATCGATAATGACAGCCCCCTATCCCGAAGCCAGGGAAGCAGCTATGGACCCGGAGGCGGAACGCGTTATGTCATCGATAATCGAAATCATACGCTCTATCCGCAACATCCGGGCCGAATACAAGGTAGAGAGCAACCGGTGGATTACAGCACACGTTTACGCCGGCAGTCTTTCGCAAGCAATCAGCCCCTACTGTGAAATCATCCAGAATCTAGCCAGGGCAAAACCGGTCACCTTCCGCACTGACCGGCAAGAAAGAACGGCCGGGGGAAATGCTCTGGTAATGGTGCTCGGGGAGACCGAGCTAGCAATACCCATGGAGAGTATGCTCGACCTGGCTGCGGAGAGAAAGCGTCTACAAAAAGAGATGGCAGAAATCCAGTTCACCATCGCACAACTGGAAGCCAGGCTAAAGGACAGCAACTTTCTTGCCAAGGCACCGAAAGCCGTTATCGACAAAGAACAGGACAAACTGACCTTAAGGAAATCAAAACTGGAAAGGCTCCGGCAACAGCTCGATTCCTTCAAAAACGGAGAAACAGAGTAGACTTCCCCGAAACCAGTAACAACAGGACTATTCCGAGATAGAAACCGAGACGGGCACCCTGACCGTAATAGTCGTTCCCTCGCCTATTTCCGACTCTATCTTAAGGCTGCCGCCGATCAGTTTGGCCCGCTCCTGCATCCCGGCCAACCCCAGCTTACCGGTACCGGCCAGATTCCCGATTATCCTGGGGACCTCAAAGCCCCTGCCGTTATCACTCACCGTCAGAGTCAGGCTATCGTCGCCAAACTCCAGTCTGAGGACAACGCTGGATGCCCGGGCATGCTTTCTGGCATTGTTCAACGCCTCCTGAGCGATGCGGAACAGCAGCAACTGAACCTCGGCAGGCAGAGCCAGTTCCTGCCCTGTGATCTCAGCAGAGGCATCAATTCCCTGATTCTTCGCCAGTTCATCGGTCAACCACTCCAGGGCAGCCACCAGACCGAGGTCATCTATTATTCTGGGCCTCAGATTATGCGCACAACGCCGTACAGCCTCCAGAGCATCTACAGCCTGGTCGCGCAGCTTTTCCAGGTGCTGTTTCAACTGATCATTCGACAGCTTCGGCCGCTCGTCCGAGCTGAGCATATCCAATCCCTGTGTTACCAGAAGCAGGGACTGGGTAATATCATCATGCAAATCACGGGCAATACGCTTACGTTCGTGCTCCTGTGCCATGGTAACCTGCTGCATATAATAGCGCAGGTTTTCCTGCATTAACTCCTGCTCAGAAATGTCCCAGGCAATGTTCTGAAAAGCAATAAGCCGGCCATCGCTGAAGATAGGCCTGGTGGTGCACATCACGGTTGTCTCACGTCCATCCTGACGAATAATGCGCTGCCGGTAGGGCTTCCCCAGACCTTTGCCATTTTCAATCATTCTATGACGTCGCTCCCTGGCCACCTGCAGACTATGCCGGGACAGAAAGTCCTTTATATTGCTCCTCGCCAGTGCTTCGCCGCTAAGCCCGGTGAGATTTTCGGAGGCATGATTTGCTTTCAGTATATTGCCCACCAAATCATGGACCCAAATAGCATCGAGAGCGCCGTCAAACAACTCCCGGTAGCTCTTTTCCGACTCCTGCAGAGCCTCCTCAACCCGCATGCGCTCGGTGATATCCTGCAAGGTCTCTACCGCCCCAATCACCCTGCCGTTCTCATCCCTAATGGGGCTGGCCGTAAAATAGAGCCACTTGCCAGCTTCTCCCAGAGAGGGATAGTAATCCTCAGCTTCATAGGCCCCTTCAATCAAAGGGGATCCCCAGCACCTGCCCGGGTAGTAACCCTCAATCTGATCTACCGGAGCCCCGTCAAGTACTAAATCGGCCATTACCGGTCTCTCCTCGGAATAAAAGGCACGCCACTGCTCGCTGGTGCCGACCATCTTTTCCCTTGGAATACCGGAAAGGGATTCAACCGCCGTGTTCCAGAAGGTCACCCGATGCTGCCGGTCAATTACTAATAAAGGAATGGGTGTACCGTCAATAATCCTGGCAAACAAATCAATGATAACCTTTCGTCGAATAATACTAAGCTAACATGTCCTGAACGTGTATTCCCGTAAATACCCCCGGGGAATCCGGCGAGGCTAACCTGCCACCGATGGCACTCAATCCCCCATGGGTACATCATCAAGAGTGATATAACCCTTGGTAAATCCCTTCATGATCGCCTCGGTACGGCTGCCAACCTCCATCTTGGCAAAGATATTGGTCAGGTGTGCCTTTACCGTCCGTAAGCTCAGGGAAAGTTTTCCGGCAATATCCTTGTTGCTCATTCCTCTGGCCGCCAGCCGCAACACCTCTATTTCCCGGGCAGTCAGATGACCACCGGACATTCCACCACCGGCATCGCCGGATAGTCCGATAGCACGTTGGAGAAGCTTGTGTGTTACCGCTGAGTCAAGCACGGACTCACCGGAACGTACGGCACGAATAGCACCGGCGATTTCCCTGCTGCGCGCATTCTTCAGCAGGTAGCCACAAGCACCGGACTCCAGAAGCCCGAGTATGTAGCGAATATCGCTATAAGCGGTAAATATCAGTACCGCAATAGCCGGATTGGCTTGTTTGATCAGCTTGGTCGCCTCAATACCGCTGAGCTCGGGCATAACGATATCCATGATCACGATATCCGGCTTCAGCTCCCTGCTCAAGCTGACCGCTTCCTCGCCATTACTAGCCTCGCCAACAACATCGAAGTCACGTTCCATCTCCAGCAGCTGGCGCAGCCCCTTCCTCAGAACAGAATGATCATCGGCAATAAGAATTCTAGTCTTCACCGGATACGGTAATCCTTACCATATAATGCAATCAACACCAAACTAATTCTAATTTATACCGATAATAATCACAACCCCCCTATGCTGTGGCCAGGACGATCAGCCTTGTCACAGCAACAACACTGGTGTATAATTATCACCAGTAAGATACAATCATTAACTGTAAAAGGTACAAATATCAGGCATAAAAGGTATTAGCTGTTGACGGGCAGAACCTGAATCGATCCGATTAAAACCGGTTGCGCGGCCGGTCTTGGTGTATGCCGAAGCGGAGCGGAGTTGGTCGCAACAACACTACAGTCCGTTATTTTTGTAGTTATTATGCACGTCCATAAAAGACTAACTAATTAAAGTCGGACGACCTGGCAAACCCAGGCAGAAAATATTTTATGTTGAATAAGGAGCACGATTTTGAAAGAAGAGAAAACAATTACCTCAATGATGGCAGAGAAAAGAACCATTTATCCACCGGATGAACTTGCCAAAAATGCCTATGTCAAGAGCATGGCAGAATACAAGGAAATCTACCAGAAGTCCGTTGATGACCCCGAAGGCTTCTGGGCAGAGAAGGCCGAGCAACTGGACTGGTTCAAGAAATGGGACAAGGTATTGGTCGAGGACTTCAAGGAAGGCCAGCACCAGTGGTTCGTGGGCGGGAAACTCAATGTAAGCTACAACTGTCTGGACAGACACCTTAAGACCTGGCGGAAAAACAAGGCGGCCTTGATATGGGAGGGTGATATCGGCGACAGCCATTCCGTTACCTATCAGGAATTGTATTACCATGTCTGCAAATTCGCCAATGTGCTGAAGAAGTTAGGGGTTAAGAAGGGCGACCGCGTCACTATCTATCTACCTATGATTCTGGAGCTGCCGATTGCGATGCTGGCCTGTGCCCGTATCGGTGCCATCCACAGCGTTGTTTTCGGCGGCTTTAGTGCCGATTCTCTGCGCGACAGAATATTGGACTGCGGGTCAACACTGCTCATCTGTGCCGACGGCTACTACCGCGCCGGTAAGGTCATCCGCAGCAAAAGTAATGCCGATGAAGCTATGTCCGCCTGCCCCAAGGTTAAGCATGCCATCGTGGTAAAAAGGGCCGGCAACGAAGTAAATATGGTAGAAGGGCGTGACCACTGGTGGCACGATGAAATGAATGCCGGGGATATCAAGCCATACTGTGAGCCAGAGGTAATGGATGCCGAGGATCCTCTCTTCATCCTGTACACCAGCGGCAGCACCGGCAAACCCAAGGGCGTCCTGCACACTCAAGCCGGCTATCTTCTCTACACCTACCAGACAACAAAGTGGGTCTTCGATATTAAGGATGATGACACCTACTGGTGCACCGCCGATATCGGCTGGGTTACCGGGCACAGCTACATACTCTACGGTCCTCTAGCCCTAGGCACTACTAGCCTGGTCTTTGAGGGTGTACCCAGCTATCCCCACCCGGACCGTTTCTGGGAGATCGTCGAAAAGTACCGCGTTAACATCTTCTACACTGCACCCACCGCTATCCGGGCCATTATGAGAGAGGGGAATGAATGGCCTAAGAAGCACGATTTATCCAGCCTGCGCATTCTGGGGACAGTCGGCGAACCGATTAACCCCGAGGTCTGGATCTGGTATTACACAATGATCGGCCAGTCAAGGTGCCCGGTCATCGACACCTGGTGGCAGACCGAGACCGGCGGCCATGTGATTACCCCACTACCCGGCACCGGCCCGATTAAGCCAGGCTCAGCTTCACTACCCTTCCCCGGCATCGTACCTGAGGTAGTAAGGGAGAATGGTACCAAAGCCGACGTCAATGAAGGCGGCTACCTGGTCATCAAGAGACCCTGGCCCGGCCTGATGCGAGGAGTATACGGCGACCCCAAGAGGTTTAAAGATACCTATTTCCTACGCTTCCCCGGTACATATACCTCTGGCGACGGGGCACGGGTAGATGAGGACGGTTTTTACTGGCTGATGGGACGTATTGACGATGTCATCAACGTCGCCGGGCATCGTATCGGCACTGCCGAGGTCGAGAGTGCTCTGGTCTCCCACAAGGATGTTGCCGAAGCAGCAGTAGTCGGCATGCCCCATGATATCAAGGGGCAAGGCATCTACGCCTTCGTCACACTAAAGGTCGGCATTGAGAAGAGCGACGAACTCAAGAAAGAATTGATAGCTCATGTCCGTAAGGAAATCGGCCCGATAGCCACCCCGGACGCCATTCAGTTTGCCGAGGGGCTGCCCAAGACCCGCAGCGGTAAGATTATGAGACGGATACTGAGCAAAATCGCCGCCGGCAATACCGAAAATCTGGGCGATACCAGTACCCTGGCCGATCCGTCAGTAGTTTCCACTCTGGTAAAGGGAAACAAATAACGGGATGGGGAGTTATTTCACCGAAGGAGCGATAGCCATTAGATCCGGATAAACTTCTTAACGTCAACGAACAAGGCTGTACGGGACAACCCGGGTGCTCGGTATTAACTGGCTGATGATGTTGCTATGCCTGTGACCCGCATGTGTGTCTTCAGGGAAATCCCTGAGAATATCATGTCTAAAAATCCAGGCTGCTCTTGATTTTTATTGCAGGATACGTGTATTAATATTGCCCAATTTTTTTACTTAGGAGGCATGAATGTCGGCAGATGGAAAAGACCCAGCCGTAATGAAAGTCTTCGGACAGTCCCCAGGGAGAGGACGAGTACTGTTTATTGTCTTCGGTTTTTTGATCCAATTATGCTTGGGAGCAGTTTATGCCTGGAGTACTTTCTCAGGGGCAGTTAGAGAACATTACACACTAAACAATACTGAAGCACTTCTCCCTTACATAATCTTTCTACTGTGTTTTGCCATTCTAATGCCTTTTGGCGGTAGATGGATACAAAAATACGGACCACGGAGAATAGGAATCATCGGGGGTACGCTTGTTGGTATAGGTTGGATCCTGTCCGGTTTTGCGCCGAACCTGCCTGTGCTCTGCGTCACCTACGGTGTAATCGCCGGTGTTGGGGTAGGCCTGTGCTACGGCGGTCCTATTGCAGTGGTAAATAGATGGTTTCCTGACAGAAAGGGGTTGGCCGTAGGGTTAACAGTGGGCGGTTTCGGTCTGTCAGCGGCGATTGTATCGCCCCTCGGATACTCTCTGATTAGTTCATACGGGATCCTGGACGCTTTTAAAATACTAGGCATAGCGTTTCTGATAATTACGGTAATACTCTCCTTGACCATGCGGTTTCCGGATTCTAACTGGATGCCGGCCGGATGGAGCGGCCCTAAGACAGGCGGTACCGCTATAGAGAGTTTCAGCCCCAGGCAGATGATCAAGACTCGCGGCTTCATTGCTCTGTTCATATGCTACGTGTTTGGTTGTACCGCCGGACTTATGGCAATCGGCATAGGGAAGACCGTGGGAACAGATGTAATTAGTATCGCTTCGGGAACTGCGGCGACGCTGGTAGCGGTATTTGCCGCCTTCAACTTCGCCGGCAGACCTCTTTTCGGCTGGCTAACTGATCGTATTACTCCACGGTTCTCAGGATTAATCTCATTCGTATTAATTGCCGCGGGATCCATCGGAATGCTCGTTGCTCAACAGGGTGACATTGCCCTGTACATCGGATCCATGTCAGTAATGTGGATGGCTCTGGGCGGATGGCTAGCTATAGCCCCGACAACCACGGCTTCCTTCTTTGGTCCCAGAGAAAATGCCAGCAACTATGGCATAGTGTTCCTCGCCTACGGTATAGGTGCAGTAATCGGTAACATAGTGGCGGGTCGAGCCAAAGATTTATTCGGCAGCTTTGATATCGCTTTCTGGGTGACACTAATACTAGCTATTGCCGGCATGGCAATAGCCATGGTAATGCTTAAGAAACCGAAAGAAAAGCCCGCCTCATCGGATAAATAACACGCCCCGCCATCAAAAGACAGGTTGCTGATACCGGGCTATAACGCCACAGGGTATCGCGTGCAAATAGGTTAAGCACACGATACAGTAAGCCATATTCAAACCGGGTAAATATACGGTTTATCTCAATCTGGGTGCTGACATTATTCACTGGCAGCGTCCCGGCGTAAAATCAAGGGCTAACCATATCATTCACCGGCAAACCATTCACGTTCACGCGTGTCAGAATACCTGTCTCCAGATCATAGAACATACCGTAGATCTCTATGGACTTGGACTCCAGAGCATCACGGACACATGCAATTCTCAAGGCTCTTTCAACCTGCAAGTGAATATTTTCTATAGCTGCCTGCTGCGGGTTCTTACTCTTAAGTTCCAGGTTGCGCAGTATTTCCACCAGTTCGCCTTGATTTGCCATACTAAGGTAAGCCTTGATAGCTCCGCATCCCGAATGACCGATAACGATGAGAAAGGGGGTTTTTAGATGCGTTACAGCATACTCTATACTTCCCTTCACAATAGGGTCCGCGATGATGTTTCCCGCTACCCGAATTACGAATAGCCTGCCGGGATCCAGCTGATTGAATATCACTTCTACAGGAACCCTGGAATCCGAGCAGGATATGACCGTCGCTACCGGGTTTTGGCCTCGTTCTGCCAGTTCTTTGAGCTCTTTCGGATCAGCGCTGGAAGCAAACCTGCTATTCCCTTCCATCAAATCTATAATATTCATTCATCACATCCATTACATTTATTTAAGGCACTAAGGCATTAGAACTCTTGAATAATTTTGATTATTAATACAGTTTCCGCTGAGTCCCCGGGGGAAACCATTGGCCGCCAACCTGTTTAGAGCCTTCCGGGTATCACTGGCAATGCGGACCTTGTCGCATTGTCTCAAGCGATACTTGAAAAGCCAGTAAGTAAACTCCTTTAGTTCACCGAGGCCGATCGATCTGAGGTGGGGATAACCCTTCTCGGTCCGGAAACGCTTCAACAAAACCCCTTTTGTCACCCCGTATACACGGCGATAGGCCTCATTGACAACGTCTCCCTCTTTACTGTAGCCCGAGGTCCGCTGCTCCTTACGCACCTCATCCTGCACGACCAGAAACAAGGCGTCCTCCACAATAATACCGTAAAAGAAGTTTAAGTAGTGACGATACTTACTACTTCCGATCAACGACTTAAATTCCCTGATAGTGAGTTCCAGCGGGGGCTGCCCGTGGAAAAGGAGGGCGGTTTTCTCATCATCCGGCAAGAGATGATCCACCACACTGCAGAGACGCTCGGCAAGCAAAAGCCAATCGAAGGCTTCGCCGGCAACAAGATAGCAATAACGATGCCCGTTATGAAATTCCTCAGCGGTATTCCACAAGCCGATTGCCCGAAGCAAGGCGATATACCAGTGCTCTCCGTCCCTGATCGCCTGTGCCAAAAACCTGATTACCTCAGCATCGCTGCTACCGCTACCGCTGAGAATCATTTGAGAAGATGATAAATGCTTAGAGGAAACTACCACTTCGCAACCAGCCTAACTACTCAAACAGGCAACCGCTTCTTCTAAAATGATGACGTTCGGTAATACCCTGCCGACGATACAGGCCCCCGCATCGTCCTCATTGGCAGACGCTACCAAACCATCCGGAAATACAGCGGCCTTTTCTTTATAACTCTTTAAGGTGACGATTAATATTCTCTACAGTCCTATCACCAATACGGGGCAGCGAAGCCAATCTCCCGTCAGCCACCGCTAGCTCAATCTCGTCTATAGACTTTATGTCAAGCTCGCGGAGGATACGCATGGCAGTTTTGGGTCCGACACCAGGCACACCGAGCAGCGCTATCATTCCTTCGGGAAACTCAGCCTTCAGCCGCTCATAATAACCAAGACGCCCGGTGGTTATCACCTCGGTAATCTTCCTGGTGATCGCATCCCCTACCCCGGGAACTTCCTTCAGTCTGTCCTCATTGACCAGTTGCTCCAGTTCTACCGGCAGGCGCTCGATAGAACGAGACACTCTCTGGTAAGCTCTTATCTTGAACTGATTCTCACCTTTCGCTTCGAGCAGGCTGGCAATATCCTGAAATACTCCGGCAATTTCACTATTCTTCATCGGCTACCACACTCATTGTAGCCAGTAGAAACCAGAGCGGCTTTTTTCACCTTCCGCAGCAGTGTTTATATTTCTTGCCGCTACCACAGGGACAGGGTTCGTTACGGCCTACCCTCTTACCTTTGACCATTACCGGCTGCTTTCCCGAGCCGGTAGGAACGACCTTAGTCATGGGAGTCGACGGCTGAGGGACATCCTTCCTGTTTACAGTGACATGGAAAATAGAGTGGACTACATCGTGCCGGATGGTAGAAAGCAGGTCCTGGAACTGCTCATAACCGATGTTCTTATAGGCATCCAGCGAACGTACCTGCCGCAGACTCTGCCACCCCGCCTCCCGACGCTTGTCTTCCATCATGGTCAGGTGTTCTATCCACAACCGGTCCAGGAAATGCAGCATCATCCGCCTCTCCACCATCCTCATATTCTCCACCCCTATCTCTCCCTCGAGCTTCTGATAGGCAATCTCGGCCTGTTCAGAGAGTACATTCCCGATCAGACCCGGCCCGGTACGGGCAAGCACACCGGCATTAAGCGAGGGGGGAATAGGGAAGACGGCAGCAACTTCCCTGAGCAAAGCAGGCATGATAAACCGCTCCACCACCGCCAGGCTCTCGCCATCCACTTCGTCACCCCTCTCCATCTGTTTAGACCACCGCTCATAGCAGGATTCAACATACTCAATAAGCTCTTTTTCGATATCCTCCTGCCCCATTCGAGAAATAGCTTCAGCGGTGAACCAGGACGACAAGGGTAGCTGGCCGGAGACATCCCTGATAAGTTCGCTCGGTTCCGGCCCGGGTGTACCGGCAGCAAAATGGCGGGACACCAGCCTCCGGATTATGCTGTCAGTGTTATCCAGGATGCTGTTCTTGTTCGACATAGCCCGCAGCTCTTCTCCAACCATAGACATTATGTTGGCACGAAGATCGGCATCGCCGAGGATCTTGCGCCGCTCCTTATAAATAAGCTCGCGGTGCTGATTGACCACCTCGTCATACTCCACCAGATGCTTACGCATATCGAAATGATAGCCCTCGACACGACGCTGCGAGTCACCGATAGCCTTGTTGACCAACCTGTTCTCAATAGGAGTATCCTCATCCATACCGGCCCACTCCATTAGACCCTTAACGCGATCGCCGCCGAAACGACGGACAATATCATCCTCCAGAGAAACATAAAAGCGTGAGCTGCCCGGATCGCCCTGACGGCCGGCTCTGCCGCGGAGCTGATTATCGATACGCCGTGCCTCATGACGCTCCGTAGCGACAACATGGAGACCGCCAAGCTCGACAACCTGATCATGCTGCTTCTGCCACTCCTGCCACGCAGCCTCATCTTCTCTGGGCGGCTCCTTGCCACCCAGAACAATATCGACACCACGCCCGGCCATATTGGTAGCCACGGTTACCGCTCCCGGACGCCCCGCATCAGTAATGATACCCGCCTCTTTTTCATGAAGCTTGGCATTGAGAACCTGGGCAACGATACCCTTACGCTTCAGCATTTCACTCAACTCTTCCGACTTTTCGATAGATACGGTACCCGCCAGCACCGGACGCCCTTGCTTATGATGCTCCTCGATTTCACGCACCACTGCCTTGAACTTGGACTTTTCATCCTTATAGATGATATCCTCATAATCCTTCCTGATCATCGGCCGGTGGGTAGGAATCTCGATAACGTCGAGACTGTATATCTTGGAGAACTCCTCAGCCTCGGTAAGCGCGGTGCCGGTCATCCCGGCCAGCTTGCTATACATCTTGAAATAGTGCTGGATGGTAATAGTGGCAAAGGTCCGGCTCTCCTGCTGAACCTTGATATGTTCTTTAGCTTCGATGGCCTGGTGCAGACCTTCCGCGTAACGGCGGCCCCACATCAAACGGCCGGTGAATTCATCGACGATAATCACCTGACCGTCCTTGACCACATACTGCTGGTCCCTCTTATACAGCTCCTTAGCGCTGAGGGCGTTCCTCAAGTGGCGGTGCAGATCGGCGTTAGACGGATCATAGAAACTGGCCTCCCTCAACAGTCCCTCGCGCTGCAGCATCCTTTCCAGGTTATTATAGCCGGCATCAGTCAGATCAATGCGACGTTCCTTCTCATCCACTTCGTAGTCAGCATCACGCCTGAGACGGGGAGCGATGCCGGCGAAGATATGATACTTTTGCCCCGCCTCTTCATCCGGACCGCTGATAATAAGCGGCGTTCGTGCTTCATCAATGAGGAGGTTGTCCACCTCGTCAACGATGACATAATTAAAATGCCTCTGTACACACCGGGAAAGATCCAGGACCATATTATCCCGCAGGTAGTCGAAGCCGAACTCGCTGCTGGTACCGTAGGTGATATCAGCCCGGTAAGCCTCGGCACGCGGGACCGGCCTAAAGTGGGTCCAGTGCGGATCTCCGGAATCAAAATCCGGGTCATAAAGACGGGCCGGACTGTATTCATCAGGATTTTGCTGAGGATAGATGCTGGCTACGCTAACCCCCAGCGCAGAATAAACAGGCGCCATCCAGTAAGGGTCTCGCCTCGCCAGGTAATCGTTAACCGTAGCCAGGTGACAGCCCTGGCCGCCGAGTGAATTCAAATAGAGAGGAAGAGTAGCCACCAGTGTTTTACCTTCACCCGTTCTCATCTCGGCAATCTTACCCTGATGCAGAACAATGCCTCCAATGAGTTGCACATCATAGTGACGCTGGCCGATAGTCCTCTTAGCCGCCTCACGAACAGCGGCAAAGGCTTCGGGCAAAAGATCGTCGAGCGAAACGCCGTCTTTGAGCCGGGCCTTAAACTCCGCGGTCTTAGCACGAAGCTCGGGATCACTGAGACCCTCAAACCCGGGTTCCAGCTCATTTATCCTATCCACTACCGGCTGCAAACGTTTTAACTGTTTCTCGTTGGAATCGGTAAATCGAGTAAAGAATTTAACCATTATCCTTCCCCTGAATCAATTTCTCCGCTTCGTCGAGCATCGATTCCCAGACCATAACTCTGACTTCACCCATCCCGTCAACGGTAAAGGCATGCACGGAACTAGCCGCATCCGACTTCAGCAGGCAGGGTATCCCATAGCTTTCCAGCAAACCCTGGATAACCCTGGCCTGCATCTCTCCACTAGCCCGGTAAACCTCTACCATTTTTTCACTGCTGCTCAAACATGGCTCCTATCGACATCCCGGTATGAATACGTTGTATCGCTTCACCGAGTAGAGGCGCTATCGGCAAAACGGTAATCTTAGCCAGCTTTTTCTCATCGGCAACCGGGATAGTATCAGTAACCACTACCTCCTTCACGTAACAGGAGGCTATCCTCTCTATCGCCGAACCGGAAAGTACCGGATGAGTGCAGCAGGAATACACCTCCCTGGCACCACGGTCCATAAGTGCGCCAACGACACCCACCAGAGAACCGGCAGTGTCTATTTCATCGTCTACGGTAAGCGCTATCCTCGACTCCACCTCACCGATAACATTCAGCGTCTCAGCCTTATCATCATTACCGACACGCCTCTTTTCCACAATTGCCAGAGGCGCCTTGAGCTTTGCCGCCAGGTCCCGGGCACGCTTGGAAATCCCGATATCGGTAGCCACCACCACCAGGTCACGACCGTTAATGTCCTTCTCTTCGAAGTAACGGGCCAGCAGGTAAAGTGCGGTCAGTTCATCAACCGGAATATTAAAAAAACCCTGAATCTGGGGCGCATGTAAATCCACGGTCAGCAAACGATTAGCACCGGCTACGGTAAGCAGGTCAGCCACCAACCGGGCTGTTATCGGCACCCTCGGTTGATCCTTCTTATCGGTACGACCATAGCCGTAATAGGGAACCACCGCCGTAATACGCTCGGCAGAGGCCCGCTTCAGGGCATCAATCATAATCAGCAACTCAACCAGACTCTTGTTGACCGGAGACGACAATGGCTGGATAACAAAGACATCCCGCTGGCGTACATTTTCCAGAATACGGACAAACGTATTCTCGTTACTAAACTCAAAAACCTCGCACTGACCGAGAGGTATATTGAGATAACCAGCAACCGACTGAGCCAGTGCAGGATGAGCATTACCGGTAAACACCTTTATTTCATCCATTGAGTACTACCTCCTAAGACCATCCGTGAAACTATAGCGTTGTTACTCGCTGAACTCTTCAGTTTTCAGATATCAATCATCAATACCCGGCACCGGAAAACGCTCGCATATCTGGCTGACCTCCCGGCCTACCTGATCCGGGATATCACTATTCCCGATATTAGTGATTACCTTAAATATCAATGAGGCGATCTTTCTTATTTCCTCCCTACCAAAGCCACGGGATGTTACCGCCGGCGTACCCAACCTGATACCGCTGGTGATACTAGGGGGATAAGGATCAAAGGGGACCCCGTTGCGGTTAACCACAATACCGACCATCCCCAGTGCCTCTTGAGCCGCTCTACCGGTGACACCAATCCCGCCGAGATTAACCAACACCATATGGTTATCCGTGCCACCGGATACCAAATGCAGCTTCCGCTTTTGCAGCTCATCGGCCAGAGTGAGCGCATTATCCAGCAGGGCACGTTGATAATCGGCAAAGGCAGGTTGCATCGCTTCCCAAAACCCTACCGCCTTGGCAGCAATAACATGCATCAGCGGACCGCCCTGCATTTCAGGGAAAACTGCCGCATCTATCGCCGGGGCCAGTTCACTACGGCACAAAATGAACCCCCCTCGAGGTCCGCGCAGTGTCTTGTGAGTGGTTGAGGTTATCACATCAGCGTAGGGCACCGGGCTTGGATGCAGCCCCACCGCCACCATACCGGCGATATGAGCCATATCAACCATCAGCCTGGCACCCACCCGGTCGGCAATGTAGCGGAAACGCTCGAAATCAATGACTCGAGTATAAGCACTGGCACCGGCCACGATCAATTTGGGACGGTGCTCCAGGGCAAGACTCTCCAGCTCCTGATAATCTATCCTTTCCGTCTCGCGGTTAACCCCGTAAGGGACAAACCGGTACAGCCGCCCGGAAAAGCTCGCCTTAGAGCCATGGGTAAGATGCCCGCCATGCGCCAGGCTCATACCCATGACAGTATCACCATAGTCAAGCAGGGCGTAGTAGACTGCCATATTCGCCTGAGCCCCGCTGTGCGGCTGGACATTGGCGTGGTCAGCATGAAAGAGCGCTTTGGCCCGCTCAATAGCCAGGCCCTCCACAGCATCCATATTCTCGCAGCCACCGTAATAGCGTTTGTGGCAGTAGCCCTCAGCATACTTATTGGTTAAAAATGAACCCTGGGCTTCGAGCACGGCCCGGCTGGCATAGTTCTCGGAGGCGATCAGGTTGATCGTCTCCTTCTGCCGCTTTGCTTCCATACCGATAACACGACTAATTTCCGGATCAGTCCGAACTAAGAAACTCATCTTCCCTCCCTGTTTTTACCCTACAGCCCCCTCCCCAGCACTATATTTTAACGGTTAATCAGCAAAAGGTAAAATGCCTGGTTTAGCAGGCGGTATAATTGACTTGCCCTATTACCCATGCTATCATCATAACTAAAAAGGTTACAGGGAAATTCCCTGTCTGGTAACTTAAAAGAAAAAAGGATGTCAGCACTAAGCGAGCTCTGCCAAGAAATCAGTACCTGCCAGAGGTGTCAGGTATTAGCAAAAAACCGAACCAAAGTAGTCCCCGGCAGCGGTATGGAGCAAGCGGATATTATGTTTATCGGCGAGGCGCCGGGCTGGCATGAAGATCAGCAAGGACTCCCCTTTGTCGGACCGGCCGGGCTATTTCTCGATGAGCTAATCTCCTCTATCAACCTGCGTCGTGACCAGGTCTATATCACCAACGTGGTCAAGTGCCGCCCCCCGGGTAATCGCGACCCGCTGCCCCTTGAAATACAGGCCTGCCGTAGCTGGCTGGACCGCCAGATCGAGCTAATCCGCCCCAAGATGATCGTAACCCTGGGGCGCTATTCAATGGCGATGTATTTCCCCGGCAAGAGCATCGGAAAAATTCACGGCACTGCTCTCAAGAAAGACAGCGTCATCTACTACGCAATGTATCACCCCGCCGCCGCCCTTCATCAGCAGAGCCTGCGTCAGACGATACAAGCCGACATGCTCAAGATACCATCATTACTGACCAGGGTCGAAAATGTCAGCGAATCAGTCAGACACCCGGAACAGCTGAGTATGTTTGAGGTCCACAACATTGACTAAGCCAATACTAAAGATAATCCCCCTCGGCGGACTGAGTGAGATCGGCAAGAACATGATGATGATAGAACACGGTAATGACATCATCGTCATTGACGCCGGTTTTATGTTCCCCGCAGAGGAAATGTTGGGCATCGACCTGGTAATCCCCGATATAAGCTACCTGCTGGAGAAAAAGGACAAGGTTAGAGGTATCATCATCACCCATGGGCACGACGACCATACCGGCGCTTTACCCTATATCCTTCCCCAGTTGAACGTACCCGTTTATGCCACCAAACTTACCCAGGGGCTTATCTCGGTCAAGCTCAAAGAACGCAAGGCACTGGACGGGGCCAAGCTGGAGACAATTGCTACGGGAAAAAGTTTCAGCCTGGGTAAATTCAGGATAGAATTCTTCCCGGTTTGCCACAGTATACCCGACGCGGTAGGCCTAATCATAAACACGCCGATCGGAACCATAGTACATAGCGGAGATTTTAAGGTTGATTATACTCCGGTCAGCGGCAAGCCAACCGACCTCTCCCGGCTGGCCCAGCTGGGAGCACAGGGAGTCCTCCTCCTTCTCGCCGACTCTACCTATGCCGAACTGCCCGGCTACACTCCATCAGAAAGGGTAGTCGGTGAAACCCTGGACCACGTTATGGCCAACGCACCGGGAAGAGTGGTCATAACCACCTTTTCCTCGCTGGTCTCCCGTATCCAGCAGGTTATTGATGCCGCAGCCAAGCACAAGCGCCGTGTCTTTATTGTCGGACGCAGTATGAGCAATACCGTACAGATGGCTCTGAAGCTAGGCTATCTCAGCGATAGCGAGGGAGTGCTGGCCCGGATAGATGAACTTAAGGGTATGCCCCGCAACAAAATCGTCTTTGTCACCACCGGAAGCCAGGGAGAACCTACTTCCGCCCTGGTCCGCATGGCTAACCGCGCCCATCGCCAGGTTCACATCCTCCGTGGCGATACGGTAGTCATCTCAGCAACACCAATCCCCGGCAATGAGTCATTAATCAACAGAACCGTAGACAATCTCTTCAAGCAAGGCGCCCAGGTAATCTACAGCAAATTAGAGCAGGTGCATGTTCACGGACATGCCAGTCAAGAGGAGCTGAAGCTGATCCTGAATCTGGTCAAGCCAAAGTTCTTTATGCCCATCCACGGCGAATACCGCCACCTGAGCCTTCACTCTAAGCTGGCTCAATCAATAGGTATTCCCAAGGACAACATCTTTGTCCTTGAAGATGGAGATATCCTTGAGCTTAGCCAGCAATCAGGCAAGAAAACAGGCAGGGTTACTTCGGGTAATGTCTATGTCGACGGCCTAAGTGTCGGTGATATCGGCAGCATTGTCCTGCGCAACAGAAGAATGCTATCCAGAGATGGCATAGTGGTAGTAATTATTGCCATTAACAAGCAGACCGGGAAACTGGTAGGTCGTCCTGACATCGTATCACGTGGTTTTGTCGACACCAGAGAGTCAAAGGACATGCTGGAAGAAAGTCGTGATCTGGTGGCCCAAACCCTGGATCACAGCGGTAAGCAGCCGACCGAGTGGAGCCTGGTCAACGACAAGATCAGGGACACACTGAATAGATTCTATTATGAGCGGACCAAGCGCCGGCCAATGATACTCCCCTTTATGGTGAAGGTCTAACGCTAAGTACCATTCCCACATGAGACTACATGGCAAAGAGAAAGTCAAAAACCATAGGTAAACAGAGGGCAAAAACCGGGGGAAGGCAGCCAGCCAAGGGAAACACCCGCTTTACCACCTGGGGTGTGGCCTGGCGAGTCATCCTGATCGCCTCGATCGTAGGGGTACTGTACTGGCAGTGGTCCAACCTGACCGCGTGGGCGATTGATATCAGGGACAGTACCTGGAACCTCTTCGGCTGGGGGCTGCTCCTGCTCATCATCGCCCTGATAATCCTGGGGATAGTGCTATGGCTGCGGAGAAGCTCACCTATCCTGGTGCGGTTCCGCCAATGGCTGGGCGGTATTGCCTTCACTATGGCCATCTGGGGATTACTAGCTTTTTCCGCACTGGGCGGCAGTATCGGGCAACACCTCATCGGATACCCCTCGAACTTCATCGGAATTCCCCGCATCATCGGTCTGGTCCTTGCCGGGATTGTTTTGGTAGCTCCGAAAGCCTTCGCAGACGCATTCAGAAGAGCCGCTTCATGGGCCCACAGGCAGTTCCAGAGACAACCGAAGCCGCTGCCAGCGGTCCCACCGCCAACACCACCGGTGATAACGACAACACCACAGATAACAACTGAAGAGCAGCCCGCGGTAAGCCAGGCTGCCCCAATATCAGCGGCAACTCCACCTCCGGTACAGAATCCGGCCCCGGTATCAAGCACTACCCCCGGTCAGGCCCATGAGGATCTGCGACAGGTAGCCCAGGAAGTATGGAAAAGGTACGGGGAATCACCGTCACTGGCTACTGACAACGGCTGGCGACTGCCGCCAATTGATATCCTGGACCGGGCTACGGAAATCGAATTCGGGCAGTCCGATAATACTCAGAGGGCGGGACTTATCGAAGAGGCCCTTGCCAGCTACGGGGTGGAGGCTAAGGTGGTCCAGATAAACACCGGACCAACGGTTACCCAGTTCGGTCTGGAACCGGGGTGGGATAGGAAAATGAAGGAAATCAAGGAACGGGATAAAGACGGCAATATCACCGTCAGACTGGAGGAGGTATCCCGGACCAGGATCAAGGTTGATAGAATCACAGCCCTGGCTAATGACCTGGCCCTGGCACTAGCGGCACCAAGTATCAGGATTGAAGCACCGGTACCGGGTAAGCCGGTAGTCGGCATCGAAGTACCTAATACCACGATGGGTATGGTCAACCTGAGAGGAGTAATCGAGACCAGCGGCTTTCAAAAGCTTATCGCCAAGTCCAGACTTACTCTAGCGCTGGGTAAAGGCGCCGGAGGCGAAGCAGTGGTCGCCGACCTGACCAAAATGCCGCACCTTCTTATTGCCGGAGCCACCGGAAGCGGTAAGACCGTCTGCTTGAATGCTACCATTTGCTGTTTGTTACTCCATAACTCACCGAACAATGTCCGCTTCATCATGATTGACCCCAAACGTGTAGAGCTAACACCGTTTAACAGCATCCCTCATTTGGCGACTCCGGTCATAGTTGACACCAATAAAGCCGTCGGCGCACTACGCTGGCTCAATCAGGAGATGGACAAGCGCTACCAGAAAATGGCAACCTCCAGCGCCCGTAACATCGAGGCTTACAATAAAAACAAAGAGGGAGATGAAAAGCTCCCCTATATCGTACTGGTGATCGATGAGTTGGCCGACCTGATGATGGCCGGCTTTGATGAGGTCGAGCACATCATCTGCCGGCTGGCCCAACTAGCTCGAGCTACCGGCATCCACCTTGTCGTGGCTACCCAGCGCCCATCGGTGGATGTGGTCACCGGCCTGATTAAGGCTAATTTCCCCACCCGCATCAGTTTTGCCGTAACGTCACAGGTGGACTCGCGAACCATCCTCGATATCACCGGTGCCGAGAAGCTGCTGGGTAGAGGCGATATGCTCTATATGCCTACCGAGGCAGCTAAGCCCAAACGGCTGCAGGGGTGCTATGTCTCCGACGCCGAGACAGAGAGGCTGGTCTATTTCTGGGGCAGTCAGCATAAAGAAGAGACCCCCTCATCGCTGCAGATCACCGACCTTACCGCACCATCCACTACCGCGGGCAAGGGGGACTTTCCCCAGGACGTTCTACTGGATACCGCCAGACAACTGCTGGAGGAACACAAACACATCTCCACCTCTTTTCTACAGCGCAAGCTGCACATCGGCTACCCACGGGCAGCCCGCATCATGGAGCAACTTGGAGAGAGTGATACCTATTCCGAAGGACAAGTCTGACAACATGGATAGAGAAATACCTCAGCCCTTTTCAACCTTTTCGCTTCACCTTTAACCGCTTGAGGATAGCATCCCGGTATACTCTAACCAGGCTCCGCCCGTGCAGGAGCATCCGTGACCGCTTCTTCTTCAAGCGTTTCTCGCGGCGCTCCTGCCTGGTACCACCATCCGTAATTTCCGCCATCTAGCCGGTCCTATTCCTTCCTCAGATCAATAATACGATCACGCAGCAGAGCCGCTTTTTCGAACTCCAGATTTCGGGCAGCCGTCTTCATCTGTGCTTCCAGTTCTTTAATCAAACGGGTGACATCCTCTTTAGCAACAGGAGCAGCCAGATACGGGGTGTGGTTTTCCGCTACCTTCCGCACCCGTTCCGTAATATCCTTGATAGCCTTCCTTATCCCCTGCGGGGTAATACCATGCTCCCGGTTATAGTCCTCCTGAATCCGGCGGCGGCGTTGTGTCTCATTGATTGCCCTCGCCATAGATCCGGTGATAACATCAGCATACATTATGACATGACCATCGATATGACGTGAGGCACGACCCATCGTCTGAATTAACGACCCTTCAGAACGCAGGTAACCCTCCTTATCGGCATCCAGAATAGCCACCAGACTCACCTCGGGCAGATCAAGCCCCTCCCGGAGCAGGTTGATGCCGACTATCACATCATAGACTCCGAGGCGAAGATCACGCAGTATGTTAACCCTCTCCAGGGTATCAATCTCGGAATGAAGATAGTGGGTCTTGATCCCCGTCTCCACAAGATAATCCGCCAGTTCTTCCGCCATTCGTTTGGTCAGGGTAGTCACCAGACAGCGCTCGCCCCTGTCAACCCGATCCTTAATCCGATCGAGAAGGTCATCAATCTGCCCACGGGTCGGCTTGACCTCAACCGTAGGTTCAAGAAGACCGGTCGGCCTGATTATCTGCTCTACTATTTGCTGACTGCACCGGTACTCGTAATCCGAAGGCGTCGCCGAGGTATAAATAACCTGGTTAATACGCTCCCCGAACTCGTCGAAGTTAAGCGGGCGGTTATCCAGAGCAGAAGGCAGACGGAAACCATACTCGACCAGCGTCTCCTTGCGAGAGCGGTCACCGCTGTACATACCGCGGATTTGAGGCAGTGTCATATGGGACTCGTCGATAAACATCAGGAAGTCAGCGGGAAAATAGTCCAGTAGAGTCCAGGGAGGGCTCCCGGCAGGACGTCCGGACAGGTGACGGGAGTAGTTCTCCGCTCCGGTACAATATCCGGCCTCCCTGAGCATCTCCAAATCATAGTTGGTCCGTGCCTGCAGTCGGGCGGCTTCCAGCATCTTCCCCTGACGCTTTAACTCATCCAGCCTTTCCGACAGTTCCCGCTGGATATCTTCGATAGCCCTGGTCAGCTTATCGCGTGAGGTAACAAAGTGCTTGGCAGGGTAGATATTTACCGAATTTAATTCGGCCAGCACCTCACCGGTCAGCGGCTCTATCTCCACAATACGTTCCACCTCGTCGCCAAAGAACTCCACCCGCAGCGCCAGTTCCTCATAAGCCGGTTGAATCTCCAGGGTATCGCCGCGAATACGAAACTTGCCCCGGGTGAAATCGATATCATTACGTTGGTACTGCATGTCCACCAGCTGCCGGAGTAGTCTTTCCCTACGGTAACTACCGCCTCGCTCCAGACTGCAGACAAAGCTGTGGTATTCTTCCGGTTCACCTAAGCCATAGATACAGGACACCGAAGCCACTATGATCACATCGCGGTGCTCGAAGAGGGCACGGGTCGCCGCATGGCGCAGCTTATCAATCTCTTCGTTTACATCAGCATCTTTCTCAATATAGGTATCGGTACGGGGGAGATAGGCTTCCGGCTGATAATAATCATAATAGCTGACGAAATACTCCACCGCATTATTCGGAAAGAACTCCTTGAACTCAGTATAGAGTTGAGCCGCCAGTGTCTTGTTGTGACTAATAACCAGGGCCGGTCTGTTTACCCGCTGAATAACATTAGCCATGGTGAAGGTCTTCCCGCTGCCGGTAACCCCCAGTAATGTCTGATGCTGAAAACCCTTATTCAGCCCTGCCACCAGCCGGTCTATGGCCTGCAGCTGGTCACCCATAGGCCCAAAATCAGAGACTATTTCAAACTGAGACATAATCAGCCATTCCCTAAAATACTCCCGGAATAGTATATCTTTTTGTTATGGCCGCTTCAATCAAGGACTACCCTTCCGGCGATGCCATTTGTTTTTACTCCACACAGCAGGGTATAATTTGCCAGCGATCACACGCATCTTAATAATCGGGTACCGGGGCAAACATTGCGTCAAGACATTATTCATCGCATAGTAAGAAGCGCTTCCGTTTTTTTATTCAATTTTTTATTCTTTCTTTTTTCACGCCACAAGGTGCAGGGAAGAGAAAATGTTCCCCAGCACGGCCCATTAATAGTTGTCGCCAACCACCTCAGCTATGCCGACCAGTACCTGTTAACCATCGCCATCAAACGCGAGATGATATTCATGGCCAAGGAGGAGCTGTTCCGCAACAGGGTAAAAAGATTCTTGATGGAGGCATTCGGTGCTATCCCGGTAAGGCGGGGAGCCGCAAACCGGACGGCCCTGAAACAGATTCACCAGGCCCTCGACAACGGGCTGGCCATATTCATGTTTCCCGAGGGCAGCCGCAGCAAAAATGCACAACTGCAGCCTGCCTTTTCGGGACCGGCATTAATAGCCCTGTACAATAATGTTCCTATTCTCCCCACCGGCATTATCGGCATGCAGGTTGCCGAGAAGGGTTTCCCATGGGTAATGTTTCACCGGCCGCGAGTGGCAGTTCATATCGGGCGCCCTTTCCGCTTATCCGCACCGGAAGGAATATCAGATAAAGAACATCTCAAAGAACTATCCGATGAAATTATGGAGCACATCGCCGAGCTGCTGCCGGCTGAATACCATGGATACTACGCGAAAAGACAAGGAGACCGGACAGCACCCGGAACAATCTAACCCCTCCAGTCTCCGATCAGGTCCCAGGCCATACCCAGGTCCCTGCTGGCGGGACCGGGGCTAAGGGCAAACCTGACCCTCCACCAGGCTATTTTCATCAACCTCAATCCACCTATCTCATTGAGCCGCTGGCCAATCTGCCTGACTCTTATACTGCAACCGTTACGGTCGAACCCGTCGCCAGGTTCAGAGGCCAGAAAGCCTGCTTTACAGCCAATCTTGATCAGCTCATCCACCAGTCTGTCAGCTTCTCGACCCAGACTAGATCCGTTAGCTGCTTCTTTTTCGATATCCAGATCTTCATCCGAACACAGGACGACAGCCTTATCCCCATCAGACAAAACCGGGGAACACATTCTATCGAACAATCCGCGAAGAGAAATCATATCAGCCCGCTCTCCTTACTCGCGCTCAACAACAATAGCACCAACACACCCTCAGGCAATACTTATAGGCACCGGACTGCCAGCATATGACCGAGGACGGCCTTCCTCAAGACAATCCCTTGGTCTACGCATTAAGTCTAACCCTCTTTCGAGTGACTTTCAATCACACAAAAGAACCAGTTGAATCTCGATACGAACCTGAGGTGCCTACTACTTTCGTTCTGGTTGACCTTGATGCTTGTGATGCGCCGGGTGTCGGTGACATCTCGGGGAGAAACCTGGAAAAGATAGGAGGAGCAGGCAACCTGATTTCCGTGACCGGTTTAGGGTGGAGAGAGCGACACAGCGGAACGTTGCTACAAGATGACTACCGCCCGCTCCGGAACTAGAATCACACCACGGAACGGGCGGTATAAATCAGAAAATACTTATGCGGATGTCCGGCTACTGCACGGTAAATGTAGCTGTTTCGGCTGCCTTACCATCGATATAGAGTTTGACCGCATACTGTCCACGCGGCCAGCCTTCTGAAGGCATAGGCATAGAGAAGTAGAGGTAATCAGTCCCGGAAACCTCAACCGATACGGTATCGATCAGAAAATCCGTCATGCCCTCAACCTCACCTTCCACGTAAATCCATTCCGCAGTAATCTCAGTCTCCGACGGGGCATTGGAGAACTTGGCCGACAAGAATATCTCCGGCGTATCAATGCTGAAGGTATCCGTAGCCTGGACCGGTTTAAAGGTAGATGAATCGATACTCCGGGCCATGGTTACCTCGGAAAGCTTGGCAGTGGTAAAACTTACCTCACTGCTGCACGACATGAGGGGCAGACTCAAAATACCTGCCGATATAACCGCCAGGGTTACTACCATAAAACGACTCTTTCTCATTGATACTCCTCACTGATTAATTATTATCCGGATTTATACGCAATTATAGCACTTCCGCAAGCGTAAAATCAAGGATATATCTCCTGAAACAATCACCCCAACCAACTACTTACCGGCGAAATATCCCAGCGCCTGCTTGATCTTCTCCTCAAGGCTTAGCCCGGAAGACATCGGCAGGCTGGCTACGGCACGGCTGGCTTCGGAGGCGGAATAGCCCAAAGATACTAATACGGAGAGGACATCGGTATTATCATCGGCCGACTGCACCATAGGAGCAGTCACCAGGCCAGCAGCCACTTTATCCTTAAGTTCCAGGATAAGGCGGTCAGCCACCTTCCTGCCAATACCGGGAATTGACGTCAGCAATTCGGTACTGCCGGTAGCCACAGCCATCGTCAACTGTTCCAAGCGCATCGCGGAAAGCATCGCCAGCGCCAGCCGGGGACCCAACCCCTTGACGCCGAGCAGGGTTTGAAAGAACCTCAACTCATCAGCCGAAGCGAATCCATAGAGGGTGACATTATCCTCCCTGAGATGGAGATGGGTATTCAGACTGACCTCGTCACCGATATTACCCAGTACGCTTAAGGTTGAAGACGGCAGGTATACCCGAAAACCTATCCCGCCGACATTCAGCACCACACTATCGCCACTGATCGACTCTAATATGCCGTGAAGACTGGCTATCATCACCCCTCCCTCATTACTGGTCTCCCAACAGGTTCGTCAGATGCACCTCACCGAGGTGACAGAGGGCTACCGCCAGGGCATCGGCAGCATCGGATGGCCAGGGTATCTCCGGTAGACCGAGTTGAAGACGAACCATTTCCTGAATCTGCTCCTTGGAACTGGCCCCGTAATTAGCCACCCTCTGTTTGACCTGAGCCGGAGTATATTCGCAGGCTGCGATGCCACGGTTGGCCGCAACCAGAATAGCCACTGCCTGAGCCCTGCCGATAGCAAACGCTGATTTTACGTTCTTGGCGACGAAGGGCTGCTCAACAGCAACAGCCTCAGGATGGTAGCGCGAAATAATCTGCTCCAGGCCGTGATAGAGAAGGCTCAGGCGCTCCCCGATCGAAGAATGAGCCGGACAGTTCAGAACACCATAGTCAACCAGAGCTACTTCCTCGTTTCTGCTCTCAACAATTCCGTAACCCATCGCCACCGTACCCGGATCAATACCTAAAACTATCACCACAAACCCGAAATCAACAGGCAGGATACCGACTACCGATGTTAGGGCTGGTAACTCTCCAAAACAGCATCGGGAAAATCGGCGTTACTGTAGACCTGCTGCACCTCATCTAACTCCTCGAGCTTATCCAGCATCTTCAGCGTCTGAAGAGCCGACTTCTCATCCAGCTCAACGGTAGTGCTGGGTACCAGACTCTGTTCCGCTGAAGCAACCGTTATATTCTTCGCCTCCAGTGCCGCCCTGATCGCTTCTAGCTGCTCGGGGCTGGTATAGATCTCAACGCTGCCATTCTCTGTCTTAACGTCATCGGCACCGGCATCAATAGCCTCAAGAGCCAGCGCATCAGCATCCACATTATCCGCATTCACAATGATAAGCCCCTTCAGAGAAAATATCCAGGCAACACAACCATTCTCACCGAGATTGCCCCCGCCACGCGTGAAAATATTGCGCACAGCCTGCAGGGTTCGGTTACGGTTATCCGTCAGCGCCTGCACCATAATAGCGGTGCCCCCCGGACCGTAGCCTTCCAGGACCATCTCCACCAGGGCCGCTCCCTCTAAAGTGCCGCTGCCCCGCTTAATCGCCCGCTCAATATTATCCAGGGGCATACTGCTATCGCGAGCCCTCTGTACCGCCAGACGCAGCCGGAAATTCGTCTCCTGATTACTACCCCCCTCCCGCACGGCAACGATAATCTCACGTGCCAATTTGGTGAAAAGCTTACCCCGTCTGGCATCAGTTACCCCCTTCTGATGCTTGATGGAAGACCACTTAGAATGGCCGGACATCTTAGCAACCTCCTAGCAGCTCTGCAAAACCGATATAATTCTATCACTGACCCCGTACAGAATCAACGAATGCTACCTAAATAACGGGGCCGGTGCCAAAACAGTAATCATCCGCAACGCCGAACTTAAACCATTCCCCTGTATCCACCCCGTGTCTCACTCTAGTCATAATATCCGGAAGACTGGCGCCTCCGGTAAACAACAAAGACAATAAGCAGGGCCGCTCCCACCGCCATCATAACAACGCCATACACTTTAAGCGGGGCTAAAGAGTCATTGAAAAGGCGCGGCAACCAGTTATGAACCTGAACCGGCAGGCTAAGCTGTGCCGCCAATAAGCCGGCAACACGATTAAAGAGAAAAGTGCTCACATAGGCAAAGATTCCACAGATCAAGAACGGTATCCCCAGCCAAAGGGTAGCCCCCTTCACCCGCCGAGTGAGCAGGATAATCCCCGCTACCAGGGCAGCGGTAGCACCGATCAGGACGCCAAAGGCTATCTGCAGATAACCGGCATATCGCCTCGCCTGTTCAAGAAGCGGCAGTATATCCGGACCTATCTTACTTATCGTACCTTCATTAATCTCAAGAGCCGCCGGCATCTGCCGGGATATATCATCATAGAATTCATTAAAAAGGCTCTCCAGATCGGCGGGTGACAGTATATCAAGACCCAGCGGCGGTGATCCGGCAAAGTACTGCCACAGGCTATCCCTCAAAATAGTCTTCGCCGTCTCCAACTCAATCACTACCACCAGGTTCTCACTCCTCCCCAGAAGATAATCATAGCCGGCATAGACCGCCAGACCAGCCTGCTCTCTTAGCCATGGTTCAAGGTCCGTCGTAACATCGTCAAGAAGCCCTTCGATAGACTGAGGGGAAACTATGGATGTGATCTCGGGAGGGACCTGCTCCAGAAGCAGGTCCCGGGACAGTGATGTCACATCCAGTCGATCCAGATGCGAGACAACGAAAGCGGGATTGAGAACGGTACGATTTGCCGTGAAAACCAGGCCGAAACCGGACAAAGACAGGAAGAGCAAGAAGCTCAAGAATCCTATCAGTACCCTTTTGGCCGTACTCATTATTCCCTATCTCCTCACAACCGGCGGGATATACTGTTTTTCAACTCAGAACCGCTATTCCACCTGAGCAACGGCAAAGGCAACCGCATACTCCCGGCAGTGAGAGAGGCTAAGGGCAAAACCGCTCAGATTCAGACTATCGGCCCGTTTCTGTATTTGCCCGTGAAGCCGGACTACCGGTTTACCCAGCGGGTCGGATAGTACTTCAATCTCCCTGAAGGCACCGCCATTAAGTCCGCCCAGCGCTTTTATTATCGCTTCCTTGGCAGCAAAACGAGCCGCCAGAGATGGGGAACGCTTGCGGTAACACTCAAGCTCGGCATCGGTATAGATACGGTGGAGAAACAACTCACCCCAGCGGGCTATGGCACCTTCGATACGAGCTATTTCAACGATGTCAACGCCAATATACTGCATCAGCTTTCCCTAATTAGAAGACTCAGCCCCGGCAATTATTCCGATTATAGCCCCTTTTACACCACCGCTCAACCTCCGTCTTTCCCCGTTAATACGTTCATAGGAATAGACAGCGAGACTTGATTTATTCCACGCTACGGGATATACTACTTACTACTGAGTTTTCGGGCCGGAGTTTATCAAGAACCGTCAGGCATCCTGACATCGGCCTGTTTTCCCTGCCGCTCTTATTAGCCGGGGAATTCCTGAACTCAGAAAGGAAACTCGGTCAACGAAGGAGAAGAAAATCAATGAAGTGGTTCAGAGGATTTTGCTTTCTTTCCTGTATCGCTCTACTTGGGATGTTTGGCGGCCCGGGCGGGGTGCCGACAGCCCTCGCCGCCCAGGAAAGCGACAATAGCTCTATTACACTGCCCCCCGGTGTAGACGAACCCCTGCCAGCCCAAAGACTTAATCTTATTTCGGAGTACCCGGTAATACGCGGTGAGTCCGGTGACAGCTTTGATTTTATTGTCATTTTCGATTACGAGACCGATGACGAGGCAGAAGAGGAAAAGATTTTCAACATCACCAATATCGACCCCGAGGGATGGCAGACCAAAATAACCAGACAATACGGCGGCAAGGGTGAGGGGGTAAGAGCAATACAGTTAAAACCTAACATGTCTTACCCGGACAGATTAAAGGTTAGCCTCAGCCCCCTGCCGAATACTGAACCGGAACCGGGAGAGCACATCCTCACCATCGGAGCATCCTCGGGGGACATAGAGGACACCATCGAGCTCACGGCATTAGTGACCGAGATACCATCCACCCATGAACTGAACCTGGTTACCACTACCGGAAGACTTGATACCGTAGCCAAGGCCGGCGAGAATAATACCTTCACCGTCAAGCTGACCAACTCCGGGACAGGAACCATCGAAGACATCAGCTTCACCTCGGATAAGGCACAGGGGTGGGGTATCAACTTCAGCCCCACCAGCATAGCGTCTCTGGAACCCGGGGAGTCGGAAGATGTTGAGGTAAACATCATTCCACCCAACAGGACGATTGCCGGCGACTACAGTGTTACGCTAACCGCTTCAGGCAGCGACAGCGCCTACGACAGGGTGCTGCTCAGAGTCAGCGTGCACACACCTACCACCTGGGGAGGGGCCGGTATCGCGATTATCGCCGCGGTCGTCACCGGGCTGGTCTTCCTGTTCCGGCGGTTAGGGCGACGCTGATCCGGCCAAGATAATTCCGTATAGCCGCAAAATAAGGCAAGCATCTGCAGCGCTCTTTCCTCATTGTGTTGCCAGCTACAGGGTACCCGTCTTTCCTAATCCCCGGGATAGAAAGCCAGCGATAATGTACCTGGCCCGGCCACGACACAGGCTGCCGTCGAGTGCGGCGTAATATGGACTTGCCCGCTGACCTCGAAGCAGGAGAGCAGCTTCTTCTTCAGTTCTTCTGCCTCACCGGGATTATTGGTGTAGCTGATAGCGGCATTTAACTTCTTATTGCCGATCTTCTCGTTCACCATCTCCAGCATTCTCTCCAGCGCCCTTGCCTTGGTCCTGTTTTTGGTTATGAACCGGGGTGCCCCTCCGGAGGTGCTGTCTATCTCCACAACAGGATATATTGTCAATGGAGCCTTAGTTATAGGGGCTTCCGCACCCGCTCTTCCTGCCCTCTCAAAGAAGAACATAGTCTCGGGTACCGTCAAGTAGGTGACTAGCCCGATCACCTGATGGGCGATATCAATAATCTCAGACAGGCTTTTCTCCTCACGAGCTGCTCTGGCTGCGGCCAGGACAATCAGCAACTGACCGCAAATGGCAGTTTGACAATCGACAACCTCAATATTAACGCCGTGCAACTCTTCTTTAGCTATCTCTCTGGCCCGAAGCGCCGCATTATAGCTTGCCGAAATCGCTGAAGAGATGGCAATGAACAAGACGTTCTTTGACCTCTGACTTGCCCCCTTATAGGCCTGTAATATGTCGCCGGTAGTGCTTGCCGATGTGGTGGGCAGATTATGGTAAGACTCAAGACGAGTAAAAAGGAGGTCTCTATCATAGGTATTATCCAGGTAGTCCTCACCATCCATGATAAGATGGTAAGGCACCACAAGGACATCATATTCTCCTGCTAATTCCGGAGTAATTGATGACAGCGTGTCGGTAACAATCATAGTACTCTTCATCGTTACCACCTTTCCAATTCCTGAATATTCTCATTTCGCGGCTGCGATAATTGACTTCAACCAGTCAGCAGCCCGCTCCAGCTCCCCCTGCTTTAGGGGACCATCCCTATCCTCTACTATGAAACCGCCCGGTTCCACCACCAGACGACCACCCTTAGCTTTTAAACCGTCCGCGATGCGCCCGGCGGCATAGCCGAAAACCTTGGTCAGCATACGTATACCAACGCCCTTATCTTGCCCGGACATCCTGGTATCGAATGAGGTCACCGCGACATTCTCCAGTGCACCTGCGGGTATCCGGTTCAGGAATTCTTTGACGGCCTGCACCGGCCTGCCACCATGGGTCGGCGAACCGACGATGAGAATATTAGCGGATTCCAACGACAGCAGACCGGCCTCACCTGCCCGCAACACCTCGATTTGGTCGGGCGGCGTAACAGCGCCGGCGATAGCTCTGGCGATTTTCTCCGTATTACCGTAGACCGAATCATACACTACCAAAATCTTCATCAGAGGCACCTCCGCTCAATATCCGATTACCCAGTCTACACCAGAATCAACCGGGGCTCAACCACCGTCAGTGCCGATTAAATACTACTGCACACCGGAAAGCAGTTGCCACACCGGCATACATGACATATAATCTAGGGACTACGTCCAACGAGGTGCGGCATGGAAATCCGGATTATGACCCTCAGTGAGAATACCGCCGGTGCGGGTAATTTCCTCGGTGAATGGGGTTTAAGTATCCTGATAGAGTCCGCAGGATTAAAACTGCTCCTCGACTGCGGTCAAAGCATCTCAGCCGTCCACAATGCCGATGTCCTCGGCGTTGACCTCGGCAAAATCGATAAGGTCATTCTGAGCCACGGTCATTACGACCATACCGGTGGCCTGCGCCCGGTCTTAGCCAGGATGAAAAAAAGGATAGAAATAATCGCCCACCCCGATGTATGGGCGGCAAAATACGCCCGCCGCCCGGGCCGTGCCGACCGCTACATCGGTATCCCCTACCAGCGGGATGAGCTGGAAAGCCTGGGAGCCTGCTTTAAGGAAGAGAAGGGACCAACCAGAATAACCGACGCCATAATGACCAGCGGCGAAATCCCCATGGTAACCGATTTTGAGGACATCCCTCCCGACCTGCAGGTAAAGGGGACGGACGGTTTTCAGGCGGACCAGCTTCTCGACGACCAGGCCCTGATTCTGCAGACCGGGGCAGGCCTGGTTGTCATCCTGGGCTGCGCCCACCGCGGCATCATCAATACCATCTACCATGCTCAACAGCTCACCGGAGTGAAGAAACTACACGCGGTACTGGGCGGCTGCCACCTGAGCAACGCCCCCCGGGAACGGGTGCGGCTGACCGTAAACGCCCTGCAGGAAATGGGTGTTGAGAGGCTGGGCGTATGTCACTGCACCGGCCTGCCCGCCGCCGCTACTATGGCACAGGAGTTCGGCAAGCGGTTCTTCTTCAATACGGCCGGTACCGTTATTAAGCTGCCTTAAGGAGGTGCCTACGAATCTTTCCGTTGAATTAGCACCCCGGCACCCGACCGGCCTGTTGCTGGCCAACCCGGTCATGACGGCCTCGGGTACCTTCGGCTACGGCACAGAATACAGCTCCCTGTTCGATATACAGAGTCTGGGCGCCATTGTCAGCAAGGGAACTACTTTAGAACCCAGGGATGGTAATCCACAACCCAGAATAGCCGAGACCGCCTGCGGGGTACTCAACGCCATCGGGCTGCAGAATATCGGCGCCGAGGCCCTGATCAGAGATAAAGCACCGGTCTGGGCAGGCTGGCAGGTGCCGGTCATCGTCAACATCGCCGGAGAGACCGTCGACGAATATGCCCGTCTGGCCGGCCTGATGAGTGGGATAGCCGGCATCAGCGCCCTGGAAGTAAACATCAGCTGCCCCAACGTTAAGGCGGGTGGCGCCGAGTTCGGCGGCACTCCCGAATCAGCCGCCAGGATAACCGCCGCAGTCAAAGCAGCCACCTCTCTGCCGGTGCTGGTCAAGCTGACCCCGAATACCGGAGATATTATCGGAGTAGCAACGGCGGTGGCCCGGGCCGGGGCCGACGCCATATCCCTGATCAATACCATCAAGGGGATGGCAATCGACATTCCCCGGCGCAAGCCCCTGCTGGGCAATATCAGCGGCGGCCTGTCCGGGCCGGCGGTGAAACCGGTGGCGCTATACATGGTCTACGAGGTAGCCGGCGCCGTAGAGATACCGGTGGTCGGTTGCGGCGGCATCACTACTGCTAACGACGCCCTCGAGTTCCTGATAGCAGGAGCCAGCGCCGTCCAGGTAGGCACAGCCAGCCTGAGCGACCCGCAAGCCCCCTTCAGCGTTCTGGAAGGAATAGAGGGATTTATGGCCAGGGAAGGACTGTCAGACATCACCGACCTGATCGGTGCCGCCCGGTAGAAGCCCTGCTGAACTCAACCTAACTGAAACACACCGCATAAGTTCCGGGCGGCTACGGCAGCCTGGCCTCTAATGCCTCTACCCTTGCCGTCAACTCTCTTAACGCCGAGATAATCCACCCGATGGTAGCATTCATGCTGATGCCCGGCTGGGGCTGAATCACCGGGGCGGTCCTCTCCTCCACCCTGAGGATAGAGTCGTTAATCTCCTTAAGCTTTATGTCAAGCTTATGCCTGTCCCCGGCAAAGGAAGGGTCGGCCAGCTTGGCCTGACACCTGTGCCCGGCACTACGAAGGTCCTGGAGGCGCGTCAGCCGGGTACTGTGTATGGCGGCCGCCCGGTCCCGGTCATACTGCGTGACCGGCACAATCACCTCGGAGGGCAGGCTATCCCGCTCAAAGGTCTCGATGATTCTATCCGGGTGCCCCTTGCGCTTCTTTACCGCGGTATGGGTGGTAAGTGCTTTCAGCTTGGCCAGGGCGTCGGCAACAAAATAGGTGGACGGCGTCCGGTCGACCAGATCGGAGTACTCGATATCATCCCAGTAGTATGAGGCGTTGCCCAGGTCGCAGGAGGCTGCCGCCGGAATAACGTCAAGGCCGTCCGGATCAAGCTCGAGGTCCCCGACCGCCTCGATAGCACAGCCGCTGTTCATTCGCATACTCTGATTGACCCTGACCGTGCTGCCGGCGGCGGGATCGAGGTTGACATCGTCGGAAGAGTCCAGGGTAACATCGCCGCCGTCCACGGAGCGCAGAGCAACGCCGCCGACAACACCCTCGAGGTAGCCCCGCAAGGTCACCCCGTCCGACTTATAGACCTCAAGCCTGTCGCCGTAGACACGGAAGGTGACTCCCTCAATCAAGCCCGCGGTAACGGTGCCGATGTCGGCCGAGATGGCGGAAAGCTCAGCGACGTCGATATCCCCGGCCTGGATACGCTCGGCATAAAGGTTCTTGACCCCAAGGCGATAGAAATCGAGGCCGATATCGCTCAAGACCTCGAGGCGCGAGAGCAGCGCCCGTACGCTGAGCCAGCCGCCGAAGGAGAAGTCCATCGTATACTTACCCGGCGAGTACCACCTGGTCAGCGAGCCGATATTGCCGGCCCGGCAGTCGCTCCCCCGCTCGTCGATAACCCGGACGTAGTCGAACAGCTCGGCGCCGCAATTCAGTGGTACTTCCGCCTCTCCCTTTTGCGCCTCGAGGCGGAACCGGGCGAGGAGTGCCGCGGCAACAGCCTCCGCCTGGTCGTTGCTGTCAAGACAGGCATATTTCTGATAGCGCATCTCCCGGAAGGCGTTGATGCTCTCGCTGTCGCCGGCACAGCCGGAGTACTGCGGGCTGTCGCCGGGATGGGACCTGGCGACGACATAGTTGGGAATAACCAGGCTGCTGCGATGCGCCGCGGAGAAGAAGGCATGCCCGCCGCTCAGAGAGTACTCGTAGTCATAGGTCTCACCGCCGGTGACCGGCTCGAGGATATGGACTTTACCGTCCCCGCCATAGCGCATCACACAGCGGGTGTAGTCGAGCAGGCGCTTCAAGGCCGATAGGCGGGAGCCGTTCATGTAGACCCGGAAGCCGTCCCGGGGACAGTAGCTGCCGATAAGGCTGTCCTCGCTATCGAAGACGACGTCGTACCTGCGGCAGGAACTGAAGCAGGCGAGCATGGTCACCCCGCTATCGCCCAGAATTTCGCGGATGATATCCCTGACCGTCTTTACGTCGCTATCGGCGGGCAGGTACGCTGCCGAGGCCCGGTCCTCGGCAAGCATATCGGGGACGCCGGACATGGCGAGCCGGCAGACCAGCTCGCCACGGGCAGAGCATAGCTCCTGGCCGACCACCCATAACGGAGCGCAGTCAGAGTACTCATCTCCGGCGGGTGTAACGGCGCCGTAGGCGATAACGGCCTGCCAGCCTTTATAATCGTTGCCGGTAAAGACGCCGCTGCTGTTGTCCAGAACGGCCTCCGCTTTATGGGTATAGGGATCCTCGGTGTGCTTAATAGAGAGGATGAGGGCCGTCCCCAGGACGACCTCGGCAACGCCGCGGGTGAGGGTAATTCTGACCAGAGGGCCAACGCTGGCTGACTGCTGTGCTGCCAGAAGGGTCGCCGACAGTGTTCTCACCGTGATTCACCCGCCGGCATAGAGTTTTTCTCCCGCGATCGGATATAGCTATAGAAGCTGATATAGGAGAGCGCCGAGACGGTGAGCTCCCTGGGTATGGTCTCCATGGCATTCCCGCCGTCCAGGGTGACCGTCACCACCAGAACGCCCCAGATGACAATCAGGAAGACGGCGATGAAGGGACGGACGATACTGCGAATAAGTTCTTCTTTTCCTTCCATATTATCCTCTCTTTCTACGGGCCGTAGTCAGTGGTATTCGATAGCGGCGGGCAGCCGCCTGTGTAGAGCGAGCGGGTACGCACCCGGTTCCTTCTGCCCAGGCGCCTTAGTTCACGGGAGAAGAAGCTCAGCCGCTCCCTACCCCAGACACGGTACTCCCGGGGCGTGGCCTGCCCGCCGACATTAACCCGGTTCACGGCGTAGACACCCCAGGCAGTGGCAGCATAGCCGGCCGCCCCGGCGGAGACCAGGTTTTCGTACCGGGCCGGGATGGTCGAGGTTGCCGCATCCAGGGTATGAAGCTGGCCGTAATAGACACAGCAGTCGGAGCCGTTCGGGACGACACCGCCCAGCAGCGTGATGGTATCCATCCAGACGACGAAGCAGGGGAAACTCCGGGGGAACGCATCGACCGGATACTCGACAACCTCGACCGCTACCCGGTCGCTCAAGCCGGAGATATCAACCTCACGGGAACCGGCGCTGGTGGCAATAACGGCCTTCTGCTCCCTGGGGATGGCCTCGGAAAGTTCGGCGACGGCGCGGCCGATGTGACGGGTCAGTTCGTCATCGCTCCACAGGACACCCGACTCGTCCCGAAGCTCCCGCCTGACCACGGTTATCATTTCAGACAGGTTCATTAAGCTACCTCACTTAATCCAGACTGGCCAGCCGGGCAAACACCGCCGGCGAAGCGTCCGCTGCATCTATGCCGCCGGCCGGAAACGGATCGGGCAGGACGCCGTATCCGAAACCGGTTTTGTATACCATATGGTATCGATACGACAAATCACTCTCCCTCACCCCCAGAGGACTGGGGGCGTTATAGGTGTGTATCATCTCGGGAGTGCCGTCGCAGACGAAGGCCATCCAGTAAAGCCCTCTGGCCAGCGCCAGGTCAACATCGACCGCCTTGACACCGGTGCTGTCTACGGAAACCTCGCCGGCGTCGAGCAGCAACGCCCCCGGGTAGCAGTTGTTTCCGTTGCGGTATACCCCCAGTCTGGCCCGTTCTCCGGCCGCTCCGGCCACCTTGACGTTACAGGCCAGGCGATCGATGGTCAGCGGCCGGGCCACAAGTAAAGGACAGGTAGCATAGAGCTTGCCGGCAGCTACTATCGTGGCCAGAGTGGAGGTGTACTGCCCCCAGTAGTTGAGGTAGTTTCCCGTCTTCAGCACCTCAAGCGTATTCATAGTATGAGCATCCAGGTCGGCGGCGTGCCCGGCAAGCCGGGTGCTTACATTCGATAGAAACCCCATCGCTAGTCCTCCACTCCGATGATATGCACCGTACCGTTCTGTCCGGCGGTCTTGTTCCTGAAATAGAGGGTGCTGACATCGACCTTAGTGAAGCCCATCCACTCGCCGGCAGCCAGCGTAAAGGCCTGACCGGCGGCATCGCCGAAGAGCTGGTCGTTATCCTCCACCCGAACAATGATGTCACGGAGCTTCTTGGTCTCCGCGGTAAAGCGGCGGGCGTCATCATTTACCGCGGTATCGCAGCCAAGGTAAACTCTGCCGCTGTAGCCCGACTTGGGTCTTCCCGATTCATCAAATGGCTGATGGCTCACCATAGTTTCTCCTTTCTACCTCACCCCCTTTATCCCCCTCTCCTTCAAAGGAGAGGGGGAGGAGGTTTTTTTAAGAAGGGGTTGCACCCCTTCCTGCTATCCTGATACTGCACAGGCAGTAATTTCACTATTAAACAGACTGTTCGAGAATAATCCCCCCATTAAGTCAAGCTTTTCTAACTACCTCCAAGCGGCACGGGCAGTAATTTCTTAAACAGACCGTTCGCTTTTTTAGTTCTGCACCCCGATCAGGGCAGCCGCCTTGACCGAAGAAAACAGCGCCAGGGAACAGTACCACTTGATGCGGGTACGGGAGGCGTCCTTGGTCTCCAGGGCCCCGACCGGCTCCACGGTGAGGTGCCCCGGGGCGGTCAACCCGCAGAGAGCGCCCTCACCCAGGGCAACGGCATAGATGGTAGAGTTCACCCCGCCGGTGGTAGCGGTCTCCAGGCTCGCCGACACGGTATGGGTATCGAGCACCCAGTCGCTGACGCCGATAGGGATGCCGTTATACCAGTCCAGCATCATACCGAACTCGTTGCGGTCGCTCTCCAGGTTGAAGCCGGCGGCGCGGGTAAGCTGCTTGATTTTGCGCCGGGAGCGCCGGCTCATTAAGAGCAGGTCCGGCTTGCCGCCCTTGACGGCATCGATGAGCTCATCGATTTTGGTCAGGGTAAGAGTCGCCCCGGTCGCCCCCATGGCAATGACCTGCGCCGAAGCGCCGGCGGTATCGACCAGTTTCCGGATGCCGTCGAACTGCTTGGGACTGCTGCCGCTGTCGCCGTAGATAAAGGTCTCCTCGAACTTGTGCCGGAGCGCCTTCGCCTTGAGCTCAATGACGGCCGCCTCCAGGTCCTGAATGTTGCTGCGGGTCGCCTTCAGGAAGTTATCGACATCGGCGTCGCCGCCCATAATCTTGAGGGTAGCAGTAAGCTGGTTGAAAGTAGGCGTGCTCTCTGCCCAGGTATCGCCGACATCATAGAAGTCTATGGTGGGCAGGGCATTCTCCTGGTTGTAGGTCAGCCCGTTGCCGACGATTTCGATGAAGGGAAGCCGCTGCAGGACAGGCGAGTCCTTGACAATGGTCTCGACCACACCCTGGAGCAGGATATCGTTGGAAAGCTTGGCTGCTTCAGCTAAAGACAGGCTCATTTACCGTTACCTCCTATGGCGTGTTTGATTTTCTCAATGGGGGAAAGAGAGGACAGGTCGGGATGCGTCCGGGGCGGAGCTCCGGCCGGCACCCTGGCCCCGGCGTACTCCGTCTCCAGGGATTTCCGCACCGATGCGATAATTCCCCGCGCCCTCTCCAGCGAGGCATCGACCTCATCCACCGTCTCACCGCTGATAAGCTCGGGGGTCAAGCCCGGGTTGGCCCGGACCACCATTCCCTTGTAAGCGGTAACCGCCCGGGCCAGGCTGGCACCCAGCGCGGCAGCAGTCTCACCGAGAGTCTGAATCTCGCTATTCTTTGCGGCAAGCTCACCCTTAAGCTGCTCCGTCTCTCCGCTCACCGTCTCGTCCTCCTTCTCTATGGTATTAGTTCCGTTCTCATCCATCTGGTAGCTCCTTCGTCCTATTATTCCTTAAGCGCTTCTTCCGCCGGGAATTCCAGAGCCCTCTCTCTCGCTCCGCCCCGGTAAAAGCGTGCGTTAAGCTCCCGGTTCATCTTCAGTATCGTCTCCCGCTCGGCAAGCCAGCGGCCCAGCTCCGCCTCGGGGTCCCGGATGCCGAGGTTGTCCATGGCACAGCGGCGGGAGTGTATTCCGGTCTGTACCAGTATCTGCTCGCTGGCCACCTGGCGCTGGGTATCCTGGGGCAGCACCGGCCCCCAGACGATGCGTGGCGAGACATCACCGAAGCTCCTGCCGCCGAACCGCTCCAGCAGCCTGAGCGCCATGTCGCCACGCCGCTTGTAAACGGCGCTGCGGATAACCCGCTTGCGCTTCACCTTCTGCAGTAAGGGATGAAGCTCGATCTCCAGGGCAACTCCGGACAGGTCCCGCTCCACACCGCCGAAGGATGCCCGCGGCGACTCAGCGATATCGTGCAGGCTGCGGTAGAGGAGCTCGATATACTCCAGGTGCATCCGGACGCCGCCGCCCTGGAGCAGGTCCAGAAGGTATGCCTTGGCGTCCTCGGGGATATTCCAGACGGCGCCGGGCTTAACCGCAATATCTTCACTCTCCTCGACATTCTCCAGAACGGCGATCGGGTTGCCGGAGAGTTCCAGTATCCGGGAGAGCTGGCTCATCGCCCGGTTCAGCTCCCGCTGGCTCTCCCGGACATTGGGGATATCGGAGACGCCCCAGAACCGCTTCGGCTCCCTCAAGTTGGGGTAGAGAATAAAGGGGATGAAGCCGTAGGGATTGGGCTTCCGTTCCACGATTTCGTTATCCAGCCACAGCTCGAAACCGGGCACGGTCCAGACCTCGCAGATAACCACCGTCTTACCCCTGGGAGTAACGCTATGGAGCAGCGCCGCCTCCTCAGCGGTAAGGGTATACTTCGAGGCGACCCGCCACAGCCTTGAGACGTCGTCGCCGGGCCACCAGGCGTAGATACCCTGGACATCCGGTGAGGTAATACGCACCCGCCTGTCGGCGGCGTCCCAGATAACCTTATAGCAGGCATCACCCAGGACGGCGCAGTCGATCTCGGTATCGAAGTCGAGCTGCTCCAGGTTATTATCCTCATAGACCCGGTAGAGGGCATCTTCGGCGGCACGGGCATTCGCCGCCGCATCATCGCCATCCCCCAGCGGGTCGACGGCGAAGCTGATGCCGCTCATCAGGTAGCTGGTCACCTTATCGATCAGGGTCTTAACGTAGTTGAAGGTGAGCCGCTTCTCACCCCTCACCGCCCGGCCCTCCCAGTGCTTGCCGTGATAGAAATCGAGCAGCTCCGCATAGCCCTTGAGACGGTCCCGATCCATGCGGGTAATACGGGCGGGCAGCGTCGCTTCATTCATTCCGTCCCGCCCTCCTTAGCACTCTCTGTACCGTCCTCCGGCTTACGGCAAAGGTAGCCGCCAGTTCCGCCACTCCGTGATTCCCGGCAGCAAACAGCCGCAGGATTTCCCTGTCCCGCAGCTTCCGGGTAAAACACTGCCTTCCCCCCGGTTCGTCATAGAGGCAACGGTCGAACGGGCAGCTCAGACAGGAAGGAGCCAGATCGCAGCCGTCGTCGTGATAGCGGCAGTACTCCGGGGGCAAGTCCGGCTCAGCGGCAACAGCCTGAGGGGCGCCGCTGTTATCAGTAACGCAGTCTTTCTCTTCCGGCGGCATCACCAATCGTTTCCTCCCTATCAAATATTCAGGGTGACGCCAGAATAGCACATTTGTTCTATTACCGTCAATATCCTGCTGTCGCCGGAAATTTTCTACTTGACAAACACAACCTTACTGATTATTATTGCGTTAATAAAGTAATATCAGGAGGACAATGACACTCCTGGAAAACTATTTTAACGTGATAGAGGCAGGCCGTCGCCTCAGCATTCACCCGGAGACGGTAAAGCGGCTCTGCCGTCAGGGAGACCTGCCGGCGGCCAAGCTGCACAACACCTGGCTGATCAAGCGGGATATCCTGGACAACTTCGCCGCCACCTACAGCCCCAGGCGCGGCGCCAGGAAAAGGCTGCTATAATATTCAAGGAACAGTAACAGAGGGAGGGCTTTGCCGATGAGTAAGATGAAAATAATAGGTAACATAGCTATCACTGCTATCATGCTGTCCGCGGCGGCGGCGCTGATACCGGCTGCACCGGCTCTGGCCCTGCCCGACATCACCCTTTCTCCGTCATCCGGCTCGATCGGCACCGAGGTTACCATCACCGGGACGGACTTTGCCTCCTTCAAGAATAACGAGCTGACCATACTGTTCGATAACAGTGAAATCGACGCCAGCCCCCTGACCGTTCCGGAAAGCGGCAACTTCACCGCCACCTTCACCGTTCCCGATGACGCCGAAGCGGGCACCGCCTACGTCAAGGTACAGATGCCTCTCGGCGGCGAGATAGTAAAATCATTTCTGGTCAAGGGGGCGGAAATCGGTCTGGACAGTGAAGAGGGTGCCGTGGGCACGGTGGTCACTGTGGAGGGACAGGGATTTTACGCCGGTGGCGAGTTGGACATCTACTACTACAGTAAGAGCAGCAAGGTCAACATTGCCACCGGGACGGCGAACGGTGACGGGGAGTTCAGTCTCGCCATCACCATTCCGGAGAGTACCGCCGGCGAGCATAAGATTACCGCCGAGGATACCCTGGGCAAATCGGCGGAAGCCCCCTTCGAGGTACTCCCCTCGATTACCCTGAGCGCATACTTGGGGGCGGCCAACGACAGCATCACCGTCGCCGGCAGCGGCTTCGCCGGCGAGAGCGATATCACCATCCAGTTCGGAGGAGCTCAGGCGGCCGAGGACATCACCGACAAATACGGGAGGTTCCAGACCGCCATCACCATACCGGCCATTGGATCGGGAAGCTACGTGATACAGGTCAAGGACAGCAAGGAAAACTGGAGCAAGGCTGCCTTTACCATAGCCGCCGGAGTCAAGCTGAACCAGTCCAGCGGCGCGGTCGGTACGCCGCTCATCGTCAGTGGCGCCGGATTCAACGCCGCGGTACTGATTACCATCACCTATGATAATACCGAGGTAGCCACCGCGGTCTCCGACAGCGGCGGCACCTTCTCGGCCACCTTTAACGCTCCGCCCAGCAGCGGCGGCAACCACCTGATCACCGCTAGCGACGGCAGCAACACGGCGGAGTGCGTTTTCACCATGGAATCGACGGCACCGCCGGTACCGGTGCTGCTTTTGCCCGAAGAGGGCAGCAAGTCCGAGGCGATGACCGGCTTCGACTGGGAGGAGGTCACCGACCCCAGCGGCGTAATCTACAGCTTACAGGTCGCCACCAGCGAGGGCTTCACGCCATCATCAATCGTGCTGGAGAAGGACGGGCTTGCCGAATCCAGGTACACCCTCAGCGAACAGGAAGAGCTTTCGCCGAGCACTAAAGAAGCGCCCCACTACTGGCGGGTGAAGGCCACCGACGGTGCCGCTAACAGCAGCGAGTGGTCGGAGGCGGGGTCGTTCTACGTCAGCTCTTCCTTCACGATGCCGGCCGGTGCGAAGAACGCCCTGATCGGAATCGGCATCGCGGCGGCCGTCTTTTTCGGCTTCTGGCTGGGCAGGAGGACCGCCTACAAGCGCCGGGCGTGATTTTCAATACTTGATACATATGGAGTATAATGATAATTTAAGTAGGGAAAATGAGGGCGATTTTTGGCGAAATAAGCTAACTTTCTTGATGTTTCGACGTTAACAATAGTAACTGCTTGAAATAACGGACAGGGAAAATGGAGGAGGTATTTCTTAAGTGAAGCGCAGTAAATTTTTTCGGATTCTGACGACAGCAGGCATAATGGCGCTGCTGGCCGTAGTCATACCGGCCAGCCCGGCCCTGGCGGCGACGAGAACAATCGAACTGGACCCCGAGGAGGGACAAATCGGCGACGATATCGATGTCGATGGCACCGGCTGGCCGGTATCTATACCAGCCACTTCCACTGAACCAAAGATTGAAAACTGGGTGGACGTATACTTTACCTCCGAGGAGGTTTCCACTAATGACTACCTCGACGACGATATCACAAACTATGAGCTGGTCAAACCAGATGTCCTAACCGACTCCGACGGTGAGTTCAGCAGTAGTTTCGAGGTGCCCAGCGAGCTCACCGACGGTGACGATGACGAAGCTGTCGTCGGCGGCACCTACTATGTCTTCGCTACCTATGCCAATGCTGACCAAGCCAAGGCAGTCGTCGAGTTCACTGTAATCGCAGGGACGATTGTCCTCGACCCTGATGACGGGGTGGTCGGCACCGAGGTAGATATCGAAGGCGAGGACTTCGCCGAAAATGAAGAGATTACGATATACTACGACGGCAACGAGCTGGCCAGCGACTACATCGTGGAGATCGATGATGAGACCGACAACCGAGGCAGGTTAAGCGCCACCATCATCATCCCGCCCAGCACGGCCGGCGAGCACACCATTACGGTTACCGACGAATCGATCTCCGAAGCCGAGGCCGAGTTCACCGTCGACCCGTCGCTGGAGGTCAGCCCGCTTCACGCCCCTCCCGGTGGTACCACCGAGGTGATCGGTACCGGATTTGCCGGCAATAAAGACGTCGACATCTTCATCGGCGACGACGAGGTGGCCACCAAGAAAACGGACAAGTACGGCAGCTTCAGCACTACGGTCAACGTCCCCGAGCTGGATGAAGGGGACTATAATATCGAGGCGGACGACGGCAGCAACGCCGTCGAGATGGACTTCACCATCGACATCGGTACCGAGGTCACCATCAACCCGGTAACCAGCCAGGCGGCACCGGGCTACGTCGGTCAGAGCATCACCATGACCGGCAGCGGCTTTGACGCCAACATGGCGATAACCATCAGCTTGGCCAGTACGCCGCAGGTAGTTGCCACCACCACCAGCGATGCCAGCGGCAACTTTACCGCCGTTTTCAACATCCCGCCCAGCCAGTTCGGAGCGCACACGCTGACCGCCAGCGACGGCAGCAACACTATGTCGCTACCCTTCTACATCGAGCAGACCAAACCATCGATACCGGCCCCCATGCTGCCCGAGGACGGCGGCAAGGCAGCGGCACGCGCCTCTTTTGACTGGGGCGATGTTACCGACCAGAGTTCGCCGGTGACCTACTCCCTTCAGGTCGCCAGCGACGAAGCCTTCAGCGCAATTGTAATCGAGGTGAGCGGGCTTACCGCTTCCGAGTACACCCTGCCGGAAGGGACCGAGCTGCCCAAGACCAACGAGGGCTCCCCCTACTACTGGCGGGTCAGGGCCACCGACGCCGCCTCCAACGTCGGCGACTGGTCGGCACCGGACTCCTTCCACGTCGGCGGATTTTCCTTCCCCGGCGGAGGCAGCTGGCTGATACACCTGTGGTGGGGGCTAGGTGCCACCGGCGCCGGTTTCCTGGGCTACTACCTGGGTAAGCGGAGGGCCTACTACTACTAATTTGGGGGGGGAACCTCTCCCCCTTAGTCCCCCTCTCCTTATCCAAGGAGAGGGGGAAATAGTCTCTTAATGAAGGGGCTGACGCCCCTTCAAACTACCCTTACTTATGTTACAGAATTACGCCGGCTCAAATCAAAGCCGGAAAAAGATACGACAAACAGGAAACTAGAGGGAGTTATGTGCTAAGGTGAAGATTACTAAAATCTTTCCAGTGCTGGCGGCGGCAGGTGTCCTGGCATTGCTGATAGCAGCCGTACCGGCCGGCCCAGCCCTGGCGGCTAACTCAATCAGCCTTGACCCGGAGCAGGGTCAGATCGGTGACCGCATCGATATCGATAGTACAGGATGGCCGCCATCCTACCCTTGGGTGGACGTGTATTTTACCTCTGAGGAAGCCTCCCCGAATGACCGCCTCGACGACGATATTCGGGTATACCATAAGGTCGGAGACAGTATTGAAACCGATTCTGATGGTAGTCTCAGCAGCAGCTTCGAGGTGCCCGCCAGGCTCGCCGACGGTGACGACGATGAAGATGTCGTCGGCGGTACCTACTACGTCTGCGTTACTCTGCAAAATTCAAAACAGATCAAGGCGGTCGCCGAGTTCACCATAACCGCAGGGCAGATTACCATCAGTCCTAAGAGCGGCAAGGTAGGCACCGAGGTGGATATCGACGGCGAGGACTTCGCCGCAGAGGAAGGTATTACGATATACTACGACGGCGACGAGCTGGACGGCGATTATATCGCCGGGGGCGATGATGAAACCGACAACAGCGGCGAATTCACCGCCACCATTATCATCCCTCCCGGTACCGCCGGTAAGCACACCATTCTGGTCACCGACGAGTCGATCTCCAACGCCGAAGCCGAGTTCACCGTCGACCCGTCCCTTGAGGTCAGCCCGACCCACGCGCTACCCGGCGACGCGGCCGAGGTGAGCGGGACCGGATTCGACAGCGATGAAAATGTCACCATCACCATTGACGGCGAGGAGATAGCCACCGAGGAGACGGACAGTGAGGGCAGCTTTACCACCACCTTCACGGTGCCCGAGCTGGACGAGGGAGTCTATGATATCGAGGCGGACGACGGCAGCAACACCGTCGAGCTGGAGTTCACCGTTGATAGCGGTACGGCGCCGCTCTCTATCGATTCGATAAAACCGGCCGTACCGGCGCCACTACTGCCCGCAGACGGCGGCAAGGCAGCGGCGAGAGCTAAATTCGACTGGGGCGATGTTACCGACCAGAGTCTGCCGGTGACCTACTCCCTTCAGGTCGCCAGCGACGCAGCCTTCAACACAATCGTAATCGAGGTCAGCGGGCTTACCGCCTCCGAGTACACCCTCCCGGAAGGATCCTCGCTCCCTAAAACCAGCGAGGGATCCCCCTACTACTGGCGGGTCAGGGCCACCGATGCCGCCGCCAACGTCGGCGACTGGTCGGCGGCGAAATCATTCCACGTAGGCGGATTTTCCCTGCCCGGCGCGGGCGGCAGCTGGCTGATACACCTGTGGTGGGGACTGGGTACTACCGGCGTTGCATTCCTCGGCTTCCGCCTGGGTAAACGGCGGGGTTACTACTACTAATAAAATAGGGGAACCTCTCCCCCTTAGCCCCCCTCCTTGAGTAAGGAGAGGGGGATATTTTTTATAGCAAAGAAGAGGGGCTGGCGCCCCTCTTAAACACCCCTCTTTTAGATCTTCGAGGGGTATCAGCCCGTCTTAGACATCCCTTACTTATGCTGTAGAACCACACTTAATCAGCGGGACAGCTTGGTACTGATAAGGCGATTGAAGCTGACTCTAGCTTCCGCAGCCTGTATATGAAGACTCCTGTGCACATCCGGCGGTATACGAACGGTGAATTTACCCGAATAATCCCTCAGCGCCAGCGGTTGGGGAATAGCTTCGCCGCTGGACCGCATATCAGAGATAACCTCTCTCACCACCGTCCTTATTCCCCGCAGAGCTGCTTCTTGACCATCGGCCAACCAGCTCAAACTGGGGAACTCCGCGCACAAACCCACATATTCCCCGTCTTCTTCAGACCAGGTAACACGATAGGTGTAATGGTCTTTCTCGGTCATTGCTTCCATTGCCATTCTATTCTCCCAGCTTTTCTATGGCCCTCAGGACCTGCCTGACCTGGTACGCTTTTCCCATGCCATCATCGTCCTGGATGTTTATTCTCGGGTCGCCCGGCCAGGGTGTTTTGGGATAGCATCATTAATGATACCATTAGTCAAGCCCACCGCACTGTCTTAGCCCCGGACCGCGCCGTTGCGGCTGAAGCTGCGTACCGCCTCGATGACCTCCATGATGGCGAACGGCTTGCGGATGACCAGGAAGGGCCCGTAGTCCATCGCCTTCTTCATCAGCTCGCCGTCGGCATAGGCGGTGATGATCGCCACCCCGGTATTGGGGTCCATCTCCCGAATACGCCGGAAGACCTCGCTGCCGTCAATCTCCGGCATCACCAGGTCCAGGAAAATCAAATCGAAGTGTTTGGCTGTTGCCAGCGCCAGTCCCTGACTGCTGCTGGCAACAGCCGTCACCCGGTAGCCGCACATCTCCAGGCTCTCCCTGAGCAGATCCCCGATCACCGGCTCGTCATCGATAACCAGGACCTCGACCGGCCGGCCTACCGAACGCTCCGACAGCCAGCGGTCGATCTGCTTTTTATTGAAGCGGAACCGCCGGCCCACCCGGATAGCGGGCAGGTCGCCGCTCCTCGCCTTGCGCAAAACCGTCTGGGGCTTTACCTTAAGATACTGTGCCAGTTCACCGGTGGTAAGCAGTTCTTCTTCCATTATTACCTCACCTTAACCCGCTTTTGGACGCTTTTATCATCTTATCAGTCCCGTCAGAAGCTTTGTCAATGATTTCGGCCTAAACGTTTGTTTAGATTATTGAAAAGAGGGGCTGCGCCCCTCTTACACACCCCGTCTACTTACTATGTAATGTAATATAAACTCCCCACTCTATATATTAGAGTAGGAGCGGTAACCGACATACCTTTATATATTGTAATAGTGGGGAAGTTCATTACCTCTCCCAACCCGGTACAGCCACGCCAGCGGAGCACCTTCCTAATATAATAATGTAGCGAAAATTAATCGGCGGGCGGGCTGCCCTTCGCCCCCCGCGGGGAGTACTGCTCGGTTGCCTCGACCAGGAGCGCCAGGCTAATCAGAAAATCGTCGTGTCCCTCGGCCGGGTCGACATAGAAGTCCATGGTCCGGTTGGGGCGGTAGCGGCTCTTCGCCCTCTCCATCTCCAAGCAGAACTCCCGGTACTCGGCGGAGCCGTCGGCGGTATAGACCTTGAGCCGTCCGGAGTTGATCGCCGCCAGCAGGTTGAAGCCGAGCCCGGACTTGGACTGAGCGGTGAATACGAAGGGGGATACCCTCGAGCCCAGTGCCTGCCTCAGGAAGGAGCTCACCGGCTGGCCGATGCCGGTAGCATCGACGACGATGCGTCGGCAGTGCCAGACGTTCTTGAGGATATCGACCAGCGATGAATAGAGCTCACTGTGCCTGCGGCCCGTCCAGCGGTAGTGCTCGACAACCCGCACCAGGGGCTGACGGACAATCCCGTGGCACATCGAGAAGTCCAACTCACCGATGGTAAGTACGGTGGAGTCCCGCCGCAGCTGGAGCGCCCGCAAACGGGCGCCTTCCTCCTCCTCGGCCTCCCCGGCCAGGTCGATGCCGGCGACATAGATCCGGCCGGGAGCCGGCCGTCGCTGCCGGCTGTGGTTTCCGGCCAGTTGAGCCCGCTGCTGGGTGCTGAGATAACCACCGCCGCCGCGGATAGGCAGCAGGCGGTACTGGGTGAGAAAGTAGGGGTGGTCCTCGCCCAGTCGCCGCCGCTCGGCTTCGACATAGGCGAGGTAGTCGGGATTGTGGCGGGCGACCTCCTGCCAGTCGTAGCGGAAGTGGCGCCGGATGCCGTCCCGCTTCTCCAGCTCGAGGTTGGTCTGCTTCACCTCCTCGAGCAGCGTGCTGTCGTCCCAGGTGGTGCCGTAGTGGACGGTGGTCACGTTGGCGGTAGCACCCATGGGGCGGAACTCCTTGTTGTACTTTTCTTTACTTACGTCCTGGGACTCGTCTATCTCGAGCAGGATGTGGGCGGTATTGCCCACCACGTTGGCCGACTCGTCCGCGGAGAGGAATACCGCCCGGGCGCTGCCCAGCCGGATGATATAGCCCAGCTCGGCGGCCCAGATGCCGGCAAATCCGGCGTCGTTGAGGCGGTCCTTGAGGCGCATCATCGAGATAACCGTCTGCGGCTTGAAGGATGGCGAGCACTTGACCAGGTTGGCCGGCCGCGCCATATAGAGGGTTAACAGGAGCAGCTCGAGCTGAGCGGAGAACTCGTTCTTGCCGCCCTGCCGGGAAATCTCGACGGAGAAGGTCAGCCCCCGCCGGCCCAGGATGCTGCTCAGCACCGCCAGCGCCACTTCACGCTGGTAGCTTCTCAGCCTGTTGATACCGGAAGCCGGCTCGGTCACAACACCCTCCCCTAGTCCTTCAGGACAGTGCCGACGCCGATGCCGAGGGGCAGGGCGATGTCTTTCAGGACATTGGCGATGGCCGCCTTCAGCCCCTGGCCGTCCTTCTTACCGATGTTCTGCTTCGTCCTGAGCAGCCGGGCCAGGATGGTCACCGCCTGCATAATCAGCCGGATATTTTCCGGGTCGGCGGCGACGACGGATTTTATCTTGACCCGGAGCAGGGCAATCTCCTCATCGATGCCCTCCACGGCGGTGGCCTGCTCGAGATCCTGCCGCTCCGTTTCGCTGAGGACGCGGGAATAGAAGCCGTGCTTGCGGGCATTCTGGTTGCCCCGGGGGGCGCCCCTCTTTCGCTTTTCCATGCCGCTATCCGCTCCTTATTCCTGTTTAATGGGTTACCGACCATGATAGCACAAATGTTCTGTTACCGCCAGCGATCGATGTCATTAAAAATCTACCTCACCCCCTTTATCCCCCTCTCCTTGAAAGGAAAGGGGGAATATACTTTTTTGTGAAGGGGCTGACGCCCCTTCAAACTACCCTCTAAAACGAATATTGCATCATTGTAACGTTGGGGAAATACCCACTTGACACAATACCCCAGCGGTGTTATGCTGACAGCATGGCTACCATAATAAGAGACGAGAACTTCATCAAGAGGGCCGACGGGGTCAAGCCGGATTCCAGAAGGCGGGTGAACTTGCCCAAATCCCTGGTAGACGAAGGCATAACCTATCATATCTATAGCAACAGCATGGGGCAGATCATCCTTGACCCGCAGGTCACCATTCCAGCCGCGGAGCTCTGGCTATTTCAAGATGCCGAGGCACTAGCATCGGTCAAGCGGGGGCTGACCGATGCCGCCAGGGGCAAGGTTTCTAAGGTTAATCTTGAGAACCTGTGAGGCCGGCAACTTTGTTTGACCTGGAGTGGACGGACGAAGCCAGCCGGGTTTTTTCCTCGCTGAAGGGTGATCCGTCTCAAAAGACGCACTACAAAGCCGTCAGAAAAGCCATCAAGCTTCTCGCCCAAGACCCCCGCTACAAAAGCCTGCAAACCCACGAATTCAAAAGCCTCAGCGGGCCCAACGGAGAAAAGGTTTTTGAGGCCTATGCGGAACAAAACACGCCCAACGCCTACCGGTTGTTCTGGTACTACGGGCCGGACGAGTTAACTGCCGGGAGTAATCGTATCCCTAAAATCACTATCGTTGCGATAACCCCGCATCCTTGACGGTGAATTAGTCCGACAGAGCCAGCACCATCTGTCGCTTGTCCTACCTTACCTCACTTTATCCCCCTCTCCTTGAAAGGAAAGGGGAAATACCCACTTGACACAATACCGAAACGGCATTATGATGATCTGGTAAGATAGTCGGAATATCGGATTTTAGGAGTCGGGAGATGTCGGAACTGATCCAGATACGCAAGAAGGCGCAGCTAACGCTGCCGCACTCAATAAGAAGGGAACTCGGCATCGAAGAGGGCGATTTTCTCGACGTCAGCGTCCAGAACGGTACCGCGGTGCTCAAGGTAAAGAAGCTGGTGGACAAAGAACAGGCGTGGTTCTGGACCCGGCGCTGGCAGCAGGGAGAAAAGGAGGCTGAGGAAGACATCGGCGCCGGATGTCTGCACAAATTCGACAGCGCCGGCGAAGCAGTGGACTTCCTTCACCGCAGGACCGGCGAAACATCAAGCAAAGCCTCCGGGAATACCGAATAATGCCTATCCGACTTACCGAGCGCTTTGTCCGGCAATACGGGGCACTGCCGCCAGCGATACGAAAAAAGGTGGACAAGGCGCTTCTCCAGCTCGATACCGACTTCCGTCACCCCGGGCTGCGCAGTCATCCGGTGGAGAGCGCCCCGGGGATTTTCGAAGCCTATGTCGACGGCAGGTATCGCATGACCTTCCAGAGACAGGGCAATACTTTCATCATGCGTAACGTCGACAACCACGACCAGTGCCTGAGGAATCCCTAGCCCGCCGGCGCCAGCACCATCTGTCGTTTATCCTACCTCAACTACCTCACCTTCCTTTATCCCCCTCTACTTTCTTTGCACCCGCCCCCCTATCCGTTATAGAATGGGCGAAGCGGAAATGACTATCGCCAGAGAACTGTTCGAACTGCAGGAAATAGACCTCGAGATCGAGTCCAACGAGCAGGCCGTCCGGGAGATGACGGCCCGGCTCGGGGAGAGTGAGGCGTTGCTACAGGCCAGAAGTGAGCTTGCCGCGGCCAAGGAGCACCTCGAGGAACAGGGCCGCCGCCAGCGCGACCTGGAGGGTGAAATAGCCGATACCGGAGCCAAGCTGGCACGCACCGAGGACCAGATGTACAGTGGGCGGACCACCAACCCCAAGGAGCTGACCGGACTGCAGCAGGAAGCCGGCATCCTGAAAGCAAAGCGCAGCGACCTGGAGGACCGGGCAGTGGAGGTAATCGAGCAGACCGAGGCCGCCGCCGCTCGAACCGCCGACCTGACCGGCCGGCTGGCCAAACTGACCGCGGAGTGGCAGGCGGAGCAGCAGCAGCTTAAGAATGAGATAGCAGAGCGGGAACAGCGCCTGGCCGGTCTTACCGCGAAGCGGGCGTCGCTGGCCGCCGCTATCGAACCGGCCGCACTGGGGGTATACCACGATCTCAGGAAGCGCAGGGGGACGGCGGTGGCCGGAGTAGAGCAGGGCATCTGCCGCGGCTGCCGGATATCGCTCTCCAGCGCCCAGATGCAGCGGGTCAGGAGCGGCGGCCTCATCGAGTGTACCAGCTGCGGCCGCATCCTCTTCCTGCCCTGAGCAAGCGCAGCCCCTTCACAAAGAAACATCTCCCCACGGCAGGATGGGATAGATAGAAGAAAGGTACACCGCCTCGCCAGGGTGGTTCGCGAAATCACGGCAAGTTGAATAAAAACCTCCTTCCCCGCGACAACGGGGAACTTTGTAATAGCACAGCAGATTATAATAATGTAGCCTTCCCTCACCACGGTAGGGGTATTACATTAGCAAAGCAGAACATAGTAATGTAGCTCCCCCTCCACAGCAGGGGGACTGCACCAGCACAGCAGATAATAGTAATGTAGCCTTTCCCCCGCCAAAGCGGGGGATTTGAAGGGGCGCAGCCCCTTCACAAATAAAAACTTTCCCCTTCCCCTAACTAAGGGGAAGGGGACTAAGGGGATAGGGTCACCATGAAAGTAATTATCCACGCCGACGGAGCCTCGCGGGGCAACCCCGGCCAGTCTGCCATCGGCGCCACCATCAAGGACACCGAAGGGCGGCTGCTGGCCGCTGTCTCGCAAAGGATCGGCCTTGCCACCAACAACCAGGCCGAATACCGCGCCGTTATCGCCGCCCTCGAGCAAGCTCTCAAGCTGGGCGCCGCCTCCGCCGAGGTGTACCTCGACTCGGAGCTGGTGGTCAAGCAGCTCAAGGGCAGCTACCGGGTGAAGAACGCCGCCCTCAAACCGCTTCATGACCGGGCCGTCGGGCTAGCCGGTGCGCTGCAAGGCTTCCGGGTCAGCCACCTGCCCCGCTGCCGCAACGCTGAGGCGGACGCGCTGGCCAACCGGGCCTTTTCCGGCTGATCCAATATCATACTAAAGTATTATGCACAGGTAATTTCAGCGATAATGCCTTGACCTATTGACAAGCTGTGATATAATGATAAATGAGTTGCTAGGCCAAGGAGGTGGTGCCATAGAGAGAGCCCGGAGGGATACTCCAGCGATCCATATTCCGAAGGGGGATGCCCTTGATATCAGGAGCATATCCGAAAACCAGAAAACATAGCCTTTCTCCACAGAGAAAAAAAGAGGTATATGTTGTTATATCTTTATCTGGAGAAAAGGTAATACTTAAAATTTAAGGAGAAAATATAGGTCGATGAAAACTAAACTGATTTCTAAGATACTTGGCGTAGGACTGGCCATCGGTCTCGTCTTCTCGCTGGGCGCCGCCTTCGTGGCCGCTCCAGCCGCTTCTGCCGACGAGATGGAATGGGGCGCGGTCAACACGCCGAGTTGGGATGACCTGGTCATCCTGCCCAGCTCCGACATCCTCGACTACGCCGTCGGCGGCGACGAGGGCGACATCATCTACGCCGTCCTCGAACTGAACGCCGGCTGCACCGAGGTTGGCGTGGTAGTTGATGAAATAGACAATCCTAACTATCAACCGGAAGGAGAGCCTCCAGCAGACCCAGAAGGAGATCCGGAATTTCTTGATGTCTGGAGCACCTGGGCCGTGGTCAAATCCGATGACGGCGGTGTCACCTGGAGCGACATCACCGAGAATATCGTCGATGCCTCCAGCCTTCCCTTCGAGGCCGTTGACATCATGAGCCTGAACCTGGTGGCGGTGTCCCCAGATGACGACGACTGGGTGGCCGTGGCCGGATACTTCGATGAGGATACTGTTGAATCAGGACTGGTTCCACATACCTATCACTACGCCAGTGATGAGGTCGTTCCCTTCGTAGTCGCCTCCGAGGACGGCGGCTCTAACTTCACCTTTGCTCACTGGGTAGTTGACGGTGACGAGAACATGCTCACTATCGCCGACATGGCCATCTCCATCGAGCGGGACGGCATCCACAACATCGCCCTGGCCGGCACCGCCACCGTTAACGGCGTGAATGAGGATGGAACATTTAACTTTGCGCCTGTCAATCCCGGTGTCGGTGCTCCCGGCGCCATCTTCCGCCTCGAGGCGGGAACCTGGCTCACCGGCGGCTGGGAGGACACCCGCTGCTACGACGGCTGGGACGGGGCCACCGAGGACCCCTGCGACGAGCAGGACTGGTCGATCTACACCACCGGCATTGTCGCCGTTGACTTCTCGCCCAACTTCGACATGGACGACACCATCGTCGCCATGGGTGTGGGCGGACCGGACGGTGATCCGATGTGGTACCACTACCCCTATCTCATAGAAGGGACCTGGGATGGCGGCGGTGCCTGGAACGGCGAGGCCGGCTTCGGCAGCGCCCCGGTCCAGATAACCGACGAGGGGACTGACCTGATTACCTTCTACGCCCGCTACATGATGGGCTTCGCCCTGCCCGCTGACTTCGACGGACAGGACGGCAGCGCCAACAACATCTATCTCTACGTCAACGCCCTGCATATGACCAGCGAGGAGACCGGCGGCTTCGTCTTCATCTCCGAGGACTGCGACGACCTCTCCATGCGCTGCGGCCCCTCGGGAGACCCGCTGCTGGCCAGTATCGATGTCCACGGTGACGCCGACAGCTGCAAGGCAATGGTGGGCACCCTGGGCGTGGATGTTGAGATTGACGATTTTCCACCAGGGGAAGAGGAATTCGAGGTATCCTGTACTGAGGCCTGCGTCGGCGTGGCGGTCTACCACACCGTAGAGCTCGACGACTGCTGCCCGGAGTGGGAGTGCGCCTGCAAGGACCCCTCGGGCCCCGGCATGGCGGTAGTGGCCTACACCGAAGACGGTGAGAAGGCCTTCGCCACCACCACCGGCAGCCAGACCTTCCTCTACGGCAGCTTCGATGCCAACCTCAACCTGGCAGATCTGAGCACCGGTATGTGGGGCTATGATTCCGATATCGTAGATGGTAGCTGGGCAAATTGGGCACTGCTCGTACCGGGTAATGCCCTTGACGAGTCCGCCTTCTCGGTGAGCCTCGATGACGCCGTCTCCTTCAACCAGATCGGCTTGATCGACACCGATATCGACTTCCTCTCCGACCTGGCGGTCTGCCCCGACTGCAGCGTGCTCTACCTCTCCACGATCAACGTGGCAATTGACGAAACCACAGCAAATGGGGCTCCTGGGGAGCCTTGTATTCCTTACTATTCAGGGGTCTACCCCTGCGTAGACTACACCTGCTGCTATCACGAATCCGATAACCCCGGCTGGTTTGCCTGTGACTCCGTCTGGCGCAGCTACGACAACGGCGACACCTGGGAGAGGGTTAACCACGGCGACTGGACCGACGACGCCACCGGCTGGCTGAGCGGCTCTGACTACTTCGAGCTTGGTAGAGATGCCCAGCAGCTGCTGCTGCGGCTGCCCTGCGACGAGGACACGGAATGCTGCACCATCTATATGGGCATTCAGAACACCGAGGAGCTCTACTACAGCCGCGACTGCGGCCAGTGCTGGAACAAGGCGGTCAACCAGAAGCTGACCATCCAGGACTTCGCCGTTGAGAGCGAGAACGTGGTCTACATCCTCGATGACTCCGGTCAGGTTTCCAAGTCCACCCAGTACGGACGACGCCCGTCTGACGGCGTCGACACCGGAGTTGATACCGGCCACACCATAACCTCCTGCTGCAACCAGGGCTTCGTGGTTGTCGGCGGCGCCGGTGACGAGCCGGTAGCCTGGTCCGATGACGGCGGCGAGACCTGGAACACCACCGATGACCTGCCCGGTGACGGCGATGCTGAAGTTCACGTCGCCTGCGACCCGGTCTGTGAGAACATCGTATACGCCGCTGTTGACGGTACGGGCATCTTCCGCACCGACATCAACGAAGGCGCCTGGGATGACCTTAATCCTATGGCGTTTGACTACACCGGCATCGTGATCGCCCGCGAGGGCACCCTCTACGCCTCCAGCGACAATATCATGGCCGACAAGAGCGTCTTCTGCGAGCCTTATTCCAAGGCGACTGGTGGTCCAAACGATAAAATTGTTACCGTAGAACGCTACTGTGATGGCGACGACTGCAAGGACTACGACATGTACAGCGGTGTCGCCCGTAACCTGACCCCCTGCGAGACCGACTGCTGCGGCACCGAGGACTGGGACTACCTCATCGCCGGCATGAGCCCGAGGGATTGGGACGTTGACGGTTGTGATGAAGGCGAGGACTTCGATCAGCAACCCACTGCCCTCAAGATCTGCGGCTGCCTGAGCCCGGACACCAACTCCGTACTCTGGGCCATCGACACCTACTTCTACGATGTTGTCGGTGAAGGCTGCGGCCTGCTCTGGAGCTACGAGGACTGTGCCGCCAAGCACGGTCCGGAACTGACCTCCCCTGAGGACGGGGCCATCCTGGCCTGTGACGTCTGTGACAGCTGCGTAAGCGCTGCCATGACCCTCAAGTGGGAGAGAATGTGCCTGGCCTGCAGCTACGACATCGAGATTATGGACGAGGACGGCAACGTCATTGCCGATTGGATCGATGAGGAGATTACCGGCGACCCGCCTACCTTCTACGTTGATGCAGGGTTGGAGTGCGGCCGCACCTACACCTGGCACGTTCGAGAGGCCAACACCGAGACCGACGAGTGCGTCCACAGCCCATGGTCCGAAACCTGGAGCTTCACCATCGAGGCCTCTTCGGCTAACGCGGTTCAGCTGATCGCCCCCGAACAGGGTGCGGTAGTTGCCCAGCGCACCGGAGTCGGCTTCTCCTGGAGCAGCGTCTACGACGCCACCACCTACAGCTTCGTCCTCTCCGCCAGCCCCGACCTCTCCGGCGCCCTGGCCAGTGCTGATGTTAGCGGTACCGCCTACGCCTACTCGGGCACCCTGGACTACGAGACCACCTACTACTGGCAGGTAACCGCCTGGAAGGACGGCACCATGCTCTCCCAGAGCGATGTCGGCACCTTCGCCGTCGCTGCTGAGGAGTACATACCGCCCGAACCACAGCCCCAGGAACCTCCGGTTATCAACATCCCGCCCACCCAGCAGATAACCCCGACCTGGATCTACGCTGTGATCGGCATCGGCGCGGCGCTGATTGTAGTGGTAATCGTCCTGATTGTTCGGAGCAGGAGATCATCCTAACTCCTAACCCTTCTCGCTTCGACTCTTAGAGACTGAGAGAGCCCCCCGGTATTCTCGGGGGGCTCTTCTTTATTAGTTTTTCTTAGGTAACCTCTCCCCCTTGATCCCCATCTCCTTAATAAGGAGAGGGGGAATGGTTTTTCTTTAAGAGGGGCTGCGCCCCTCTTTGACACCCGCTTTTTACTTAAGGAAAGACAAAGCCCATCATCATAAAACCTGATCCAAGAACCACTCCTGCCCCTCTTATACACCCTCTTTTTTACTTAAGGAAAGGCGAAGTTCGTCATCATAAAACCGGCTCTTATGAACCGCTAAAGACCCTCTTATGAAACCTCCTTTTGCTCAAGGTTTACACCCACCCTTTACTCAGGGATTTAAGGGAAGGCAAAGCCTATCTTTACAACACAAGAGGAGGAAACTTGCTCAGAGGGAAATCAGGGGTAGTTTACTGAAGCATAGCAAATTGAAGAAAAAACCAGGCTACGCCCCTCTTACACACCATCATCAGGGCTATTTAAGAATACGCCTTAACGATAAAACTGCCTTTTAAGCGCCCCTCTTAGACACCCGCTTTTTACTTAAGGAAAACGAAGCCCCATCATTACAGAGTAGGGGGTAGTTTGAAGGGGCTGACGCCCCTTCACAAAAAAGAAATCTCCCCTTCCCCTTAGCAAGGGGAAGGGGATTAAGGGGATAGGGTCCCAAATATCCAGTAGTTTATCAGTTTGCCAAGTTCATTTGTGTTAATGCTATAATAACCTGCGATGGCTTTAAAGGATGCTCTAATCAGTCTCAATGAATTACAAGCAAGCGGTATCATATCGGATTATGCAATTTGCGGTGGGTATGCTTGTGTTTACTACGAAGTAGGCCAGCCCACCTATGATTTGGACGTCTTAACTGTTTCGGTTTCTAAAGATGATATTCACGATATATATGAGTATTACGGGAAGCAAGGGGCGAAGATAGAGAATATATACATCTATATAAAGGATATGCCCGTTCAATTTATTCCCAATATAAGCCCACTGCACGAGGAGGCAGTTGCAAGGGCTACCGAACTCCTTTTCGATGATATCAGAGGCAAAATTGTTACTGTAGAATATTTGATAGCTCTCCTATTGACAGCATATCGGGAAAAGGATAGAATCAGAATACAGAGGCTGTTAGATAAAGCTGACAGAAGTATATTATTAGACGTTGTTCAGAGATTTGACGATGGTCAACTATACGAAAGATACAAAGAGATTTTGGCATGAAAGAGGGCAAGCCAGGATTGCCCTGGATAAGAAGCGTGCCAGTGCGTCCACATCCGAAAAGAAGAGGACGCAATCTCACATGCAATCCGATATACGCTTCTTGAGGTCAGGAACGATCATCAAGAAGGTTTGAGCCGTATTTTACTTACAAACCTGACAATATCCTCTACAGACCAAATCCTATTCGCTAATCCGACTGCCGTAGTTGATGCTCGTGGGTAAGGATTTGCCAAAGAACTGTGTGTCTTAACAAAGTTATAGTGCCTAAAGCATAGCGCTATAGCGTACATATTATTCTCCAGCTTCTTTGAAAAGCCGTTTGTTAATCGAGTAAACCGCCTCATATTCATATGTATTCTTAGATTCTGCCTTTCAGCATAGCTTGTAGATATTTGTTTCGGGTCGGGATTCCCTTGAATTATTCTGTGTTCAGCACCTATGCAGTTAACGCAACTGCAGCGACTTTCGCTCTCCGTTTCTCCCCCATAGAGTCTAATGAGCATAGCATAGCATATTATGTAATGTATCCTTTTCCCACCAAGGCGGAAATTTTGAGGCGGTGAAGCAGATGTATCCTTACCCCGCTAAAGCGGGGTAGTTTGAAGGGGCGAATGCCCCTTCAAAAACAAATATTCTCCCCTTCCCCTTGCTAAGGGGAAGGGGACCAAGGGGATAGGGTCCCTATATTACCTATTGACAAGCCGTGGTATAACCATAATGAGTTATTCTGTGCCGGAGGTGATGCCGTAGAGAAAGCCCGGAGGAATGCTCCAGCTACTCTTATTCCGAAGGGGGACGCTCCTGAAGGCGGGAGCACAGCGGAAAACCGGAAAACATAACCTTTTCTCCAATGAGAAATAGAGGTGTGTTTCTTGACATCTTTATCTGGAGAGAGGTAATACAAAATTTAAGGAGAAAATTTAGGTCGATGAAAACCAAACTTATATCAAAGATTTTAGGCGTGGGACTGGCCCTCGGTATGGTCTTGTCGCTGGGCGCCGCCTTCGTGGCTGCTCCCGCGGCCCAGGCCGACGAGATGGAATGGGGCCCGGTCAACACGCCGAGCTGGGATGATATGTTCATCCTGCCCTCATCCGACATCCTCGACTACGCCGTCGGCGGCGACGAGGGCGAGATCATCTACGCCGTCCTCGAGCTTTCCAGCGGCTGCACCGAGGTCGGCTGGCAGGATGAGGCCGATGTCTGGTACACCTATGCCTTGGTCAAGTCCGATGATGGCGGCGTCACCTGGAGCGACATCACCGAGAACGTCGTCGAGGCCAGCAGCCTGCCCGATGTTGTTGTCCCGGGTCGCCATGATGACATCCTGTGTCTGAACTTTGTGGCACTGGCCCCCGATGACGAGGACTGGGTGGCCGTGGCCGGCTACCTCAATGACGGTAACATCAACAGGGGTCCCGGTACCCCATTCGTAGTCGCCTCAGAGGACGGCGGCGACAACTTCACCTACGCTCACCCGATTGAGGACGCCTCTGCTGGCACTGCCATGGACTTCATGATGGACATGGCCGTCTCACCGGCGGTGGGCAGCATCCACAACATCGCCCTGGCCGGTATCTCTCTTGAGGGTTATGCCATCCCACCGGGAAGGGGAGTAGTCTTCCGCCTCGAGGCGGGGACCTGGCTCACCGGAAGCTGGGTGGACACCCGGTTCTACCCGGGCTGGAACGACAGCACCTCTGACATTAACGACTGGGCTATCGAGATGTTCGGCGTAGTTGCCGTTGATTTCTCGCCCAACTTCGATATGGATGACACCATCGTCTGTATGTGTGTTCAGGATGCTGGTGTAGACATACCTACGTGCCCCTACATCCAGGAGGGCACCTGGAGTGATGACATCGCCTGGAACGCCGAGGCCGGCTTCCCCGATGCCGTCCAGATTACCGATGAAGGTACCACCCTGATCACACTGGCCGAGATTAGAAGCATGGGCTTCGCTCTGCCCGCCGATTTCGACGGCGCCGAACCGGCCGACAACAACATCTACCTCTACGTTGATGCCATAGACCCCATGGTAATGCCTCCTGTCATCAAGGGCTATGTCTTCATCTCTGAGGACGGCGCCCTGACCGGCCGCTGCGGCCCCTCGGGCGACCCGATACTGGCCAGCATCGACGTCCACGGTGACGCCGACACCTGCAAGGCGATGGTCGGCGTCTATGCGGAACAGTTGGCCGGGGAACTGGAAGTGGCAGAACCGATACCATGCGAAGGCGTGGCGGTATACCACACCGTCGAGCTCGATGACTGCTGCCCGGAGTGGGAGTGTGCCTGCAAGGACCCCTCGGGGCCATTCATGGCGGTGGTCTGCTACACTCCCGACGGTGAGAAGGCATTCGCCTCCACCAGCGGCAGCTTCCAGTACCATCGCCTTTTCTACTATCCTCCCTATCCTACTGATGCCTGGGGCAACCCGCTTGAAGAATCCGCCTTCTCGGTGAGCCTGGATGACGGTGTCTCCTTCAACCAGATAGGTCTAATCGATACCGATATCGATTTCCTCTCCGACCTGGCCGTCTGCCCGGACTGCAGCGTGATCTACCTCTCCACCATCAACTCGGCTGTATGTATAGACATAGGCTCAATTGACCCAGAAATTGTGTGTACGCCACGCTACCCCTGCATATCAGATGATCGCGACTGTTGTGATACCATTGATGAAAATCCAGGCTGGTTCGCCTGCGACTCCGTCTGGCGCAGCTACGACAACGGCGACACCTGGGAGCGCGTCTACCACGGCGACTGGGCCGATTACGACATTATGGCAGACCCCGAAATTGCCCCCAACATCCTGCTCCGGCTGCCCTGCGACGAGGATACGGAATGCTGCACCATCTACATGGGCATTCAGGGCACCGAGGATCTCTTCTACAGCCGCGACTGCGGCCAGTGCTGGAACAAGGCGGTCAACCAGAAACTGACCATCCAGGACTTCGCCGTTGAGAGCGAGAACATCGTCTACATCCTCGACGAGAACGGACAGGTCTCTACCTCCACCCAGTACGGACGTCGCCCTTCCGACGGCGTCGACACCGGACTTGATACCGGCCACTCCATCGTTTCCTGCTGCAAGCAGGGCTGGGTTGTCGTCGGCGGCGCCGGTGACGAGCCGGTAGCCTGGTCCGAGGACGGCGGCGAGACCTGGGACGTTACCGACGACCTGCCCGGCGACGGCGATGCTGAAGTCCATGTCGCCTGCGACCCGGTCTGCGAGAATATCGTCTACGCCGCTATTGATAGCGAATCTGAGGGTGTTGGAGGCATCTACCGCACCGACCTCAGCGAAGGCGCCTGGGATGACCTAAACGCCAATGATTATGACTACACCGGCGTCGTGGTCGCCCGCGAGGGCACCCTCTACGCCTCCAGCTACGACATTCTGGTCGAAGACTCGGATTGTCTCTGCGACCGTTTCGGAGAAGGTGATATTGGTAATGGGTACGACGAGTACAGCGGCGTGGCCCGCAACCTGACCCCCTGCGAGACCGACTGCTGCGGCACCGAAGACTGGGACTACCTGATTGCCGGGCTATCTCCTCAAATTTGGTGTGATTCCCCTAGCTGGCAATTAGAGGAGGGAGAATGGTTCGGTCCCCAGCCTTCATCACTGCGCATCTGCGGCTGCCTCAGTCCGGACACCAACTCCGTACTCTGGGCGATTGACTGGGATTTCTACGACGTCATCGGCGAGAACTGCGGCCTGCTCTGGAGTTACGAGGACTGCGCCGCCAAGCACGGCCCGGAACTGACCTCTCCTGAGGACGGGGCCATCCTGGCCTGCGACGTCTGCGGAGACTGTGTAAGCGCTGCCCTCACCTTCGAGTGGGAGCGGATGTGCCTCGCCTGCAGCTACGACATCGAGATTATGGACGAGGACGGCAACGTCATCGCCTCCATCGAGGAGCTCGAACTCAGCGGCGACCCGCCCACACTCTACTGGAACGGTACTGAGAAATATGGCGAATGTACCGACGGCTACCAGTCACCTCTGGAGTGCGGCCGCACCTACACCTGGCACGTTCGAGAGGCAAACACCGAGACCGACGAGTGCGTCCACAGCCCCTGGTCGGAGACCTGGAGCTTCACCATCGAGACCTCTTCGGCTAACGCGGTTCAGCTGATCGCCCCCGAACAGGGTGCGGTAGTTGCCCAACGCACCGGAGTCGGCTTCTCCTGGAGCAGCGTCTATGACGCCACCACCTACAGCTTCGTCCTCTCGGCAAGCCCCGACCTCTCCGGCGCCTTGGCTACTGCTGATGTTCCCGGTACCGCCTACTCCTACTCGGGCACCCTCGACTACGAGACCACCTACTACTGGCAGGTAACCGCCTGGAAGGACGGCACCATGCTCTCCCAGAGCGATATCGGCACCTTTGCCGTCGCTGCTGAAGAGTACATACCGCCCGAACCACAGCCAACACCGCCACCAGAAGTCAACATTCCTCCGGTCCAGAATGTAACCCCGACCTGGATGTATGTTGTGATTGCGATCGGCATTGCCCTGATCGTGGTGGTCATTGTCCTGATTGTTCGGACCAGGAGGCCATCCTAACTCCTGACCCTTCCTGACACCGACTCTTAGAGACTGAAAGAGCCCCCCGAGAATATCGGGGGGCTCTTCCTATTAGTTTCTTAGGGAACCTCTCCCCCTTTATCCCCCTCTCCTTATCCAAGGAGAGGGGGAAATGGTTTTTTCTTTAAGAGGGGCTGCGCCCCTCTTATACACCCTCACCAGGGCTATTTAAGAACACGCCTTAACGATAAAACTGCCTTTTAAGCGCCCCTCTTAGACACCCGCTTTTTGCTTAAGGTTTACATCCTTTTGCTCAAGTTTTACATTCTCCTTTCACTCAAGGAATACATAATCCCACCATTACATCATAGGGGGTAGTCTGAAGGGGCGCTAGCTCACGGTTGACAAATAATATACTGTGCTCATATAATAAGACAATATGAAATCGTGTGATAACATGAAGGAGTGCCATTATGGCGACAAAGACAACTTTGTCGGTTACTGTCGAGCCGGAGCTTAAGGCCATAGCACAGGAGATTGCCCGGGAGAACAACACTACTACCAGCGGACTGATATCCCGGTGCCTCGAAGAGCTGGCCAGCAGGCGCAAAGAAAAGCAAATGATCGACTACTATCAAACCATGGCCGCGGAGCATGAGGACTTCGCGCAAAAGTCTGCCGGTGTTATTCAAAGCATGGCATCTTCCTGGGGTGATTAGCCGTTATGACCAAATTGCTCGAGGTAAAGCGGGGTGATATCTACATGGTGGACTGGGGCGGAGAAATCGGCGAGCACCCCGCGCTAATCATACAGAATGACATCGGCAACCGGTACAGCAATTCTACTATCGTTGCTTACATCACGCACACAGTCGGCAAGGGGCTGCCGGTACTGGTGGAATTTAAGGACCATGAGGCCAGTTTGCCCCACGGCGGCTCAATCGATTTAGGCAGAATCATGACCATTCCCAAGACAATGCTGGGTAACAAAGTGGGGAGACTATCCTCGCCAAGAATGCTCGCAGTAAAAAAGGCAATCATGGATAGCCTGGGCATAGCCTGATCCGGCTGCGCCGCACACCCAATCCCGGAGTCCTTCCGGCTATTGATATAAATAGAAGGCAAAGCCCATCATTACGGCGTAAGGGGTAGTTTGAAGGGGCGCAGCCCCTTCACAAACAAAATTACTACTGCACCTTAAACGGTACACTCAAGGCTTTCTGCTCATCCAGATAGAAGACCACCTCATAATCTCCCTGGGGCCAGCCGCTCTCAGGGCGCATTATCGAGAGGGGAATGTAACCGGTACCCTCCATGGTGGTACTCCAGGAACTGATCAGCAGACCCGCTTCGTCATCAGCACCGACGGGCAGGTAAAGCCACTCGGCACTTATCTCAATATCAGGCGTGGCGTTGGAAACCTTAACCGAGCAGAAGATTACCCCGTCAGTGGCGGCAAAGGTATCGCCCGGCTCTACCGGCTGCCCTGTTTCCAGGTCTACCGACTTGCACATGGTAGCGTTGCTCAGCGAGGTTTTGCCGCCGCCAAAGCCGGGGAAGCTGATACCTTCGCTCTGACACCCAGCGATAGCAACCATCATTACGGACATGAGTGCGCCAACGAGCACTGCCTTGACAACACTTTTTCTCATCATTAGCAATACCCCCTCTCGGCATGAAAATCGATGTGTAACGTATTGAAGCACCATTTCTACCCGGCGTCAAGAGATTTTAGCTGTCTTTCGATACCGGAACAACCCCCTCCGGTATTAGCCATAAATAGGGAGAGTATGTCTTGACATACTGTGATATAATGATGGCATTCAAAAATAGGGAGCAAGGAACGATTCTCACTTCTTTCCCAAGGAGGTGATCGAAATGACCAGAAAGGTGTTCCTGATACCCGCCATGGCAATGATTGTCGCCCTCATCGCTACCATCATCCCGGCAGACACGGCAACCGCCGGACTATTCTCTCCGGCACCGTCACCAGAACCGGTACCGGCACAGACGGAAGATGAAGAGGCCCTGCGGGAAGACATCCTGCTTGAGCTAAACCAGGCAAAACAGTATACCGACGACCAGGAAATTCTGGATTTTCTGGATGCCATCATCAACCGGGTGAGAAACCTGGAATGGGTTGAGTTCAGCGGTTCGGCGGAGGATGCCCTCGAGACCAAGTACACGATAGCCAAACTGATCGAGGAGCTGATCAACGAGCTGCCCATCGCGTCGGCGGGGACAACGGCGGCAACCGCAGCCGCCCCGTCGGACAACCCCCTCTACGAAGAGCTGGTCAGGATCCGGGCCAAGATAGAGAAGCTGATCGCCATGGAAACACCGCCCGAAGCGGTGCCGCCCCGCCCGCCGGAAATCGAACGCCCGCCGCATATGGAACGGCAATTAGTATACTCGGCAAAATTCCTCTGCGGGCCGGCTTTCGGTGGAGAAGGAGTCCAGCGGGGTTCCTATTCCACGGCAATCAATGTCCATAACCCGCACAACGCAACCGTGATTCTACACAAGAAGGCGGTAATCGCCAACCGCGAGGACGACCCCAGGGGCACTATTTCCGCCTTCCGGAGAGTAGAGCTGGGCCCCGACGAAGCGATTGAGATAGACTGCGCGGATATCGTCGACCTGCTCGGCTCCCAGCAGCCTCCCACCCGGCGGTTTACGACACCGTCGCTGGCTACTACCGGCCAGGAGGAAGAGACCGGTTCGGACCTGCCCACCCTTGATTTGACCGCGATCCAGCCGGTAACCTCTCTAATCAGTTTTATCAAGGGCTTCGTGGTCATCTACGCGACGGCGCCGCTGGATGTGGTCGCCGTCTATACCGCCAGCACACCGGTCGGATTCAGCCTCGACGTCGAGTATCTAAAGCCAAGCACGGTGACCACACTTCAGATACCCCCACCGGAAACCGAGCCGGAATGCACACCCCCCTGTTTGTGCCTGACCAAGGAGGAGGCAGTCAAGCTGGGGTATACCGAGTGGTGTAACGGCGAGATAGAAGTCTGCGGCTATGACGAACAGCAGCGAGAGAAGTACTGCTTCACGAAGCCGACTGAAGAGCAATGTCCCGACGGGTGTGTTTGCTTAACCCAGGAAAAGGCTCGAGAGCTCGGTTATCCCATCTGCCCCGGGGAGACGGAGATCTGCGGCTACGACGCCCAGCAGAATGCGATGTACTGCTACCGGGCGACAACTGAAGAAGAGTGCCCCCAGGGATGCATCTGCATGACGCCGGCAGAGGCTGAGAAGCTCGGCCTGTCCCTGTGCCAGAACAGCAAGATAGAGTGCGGCGTCGACGCCGCCGGAAACGTCCTCTACTGCTACGAAAGACCGGCTGAGACCGTCGATTGCCCCGATGAATGCGCCTGTTACACCGACGCCGAAGCCAAGAGGCTACAGCTATCCCGCTGCCCGGAAGAGACCGGGGTGTGCGGCTTCCGGGACGGTGAAGAGATGCACTGCTACCAGCTGCCCGAGGAAGAAGAGGAGGAGGAGTGTCCAACAGGGTGTACCTGCCTTACGGAGATGGAGGCCAAGCGGGGCAGCTACACGCTCTGCGGCGGTAAACGCATACCCTGTGAGTACGTACCCGGAGCCGCTCAGAAGTGGTGCTACGAGAGAGCGGTAGCGGCCAGGATCACCATCACTCCCGGTCAGGCGGCCAATCCCATCGGCACCGTGCATACCCTGATCATCATGGTCTATGATGCCTACGGTAACCCGATGGCCAACGCGGAGGTAACCGTCACCATCAGCGGCGTGAACAGCTACGCCTCGGACACCGTGGAAACCAACTCCAGCGGTGAAGCCGAGTTCGAGTATTCGGGGAAGAACCCCGGCAGCGATATTATCAAGGCCAGTATCGGCGGTATTTCGGCAACAGCCTATAAGGAGTGGTACACCAGGTAGGGAACCTCTCCCCCTTTATCCCCCTCTCCTTAGTTAAGGAGAGGGGGAATAGCTTTTTCTTTAAGAGGGGCTGCGCCCTTCTTTGACACCTGCCTTTTTCTCAAAGAAAAACGAAACACCTGTCTACATCACCGGGGCTATTTAAGAATACAACCTACGCGATAAAAACTGCTCTTAAGCGCTCCTCTTATACAGCATCCTCTTAATCGAGGTTTACATCCCCGCTAAACTCAAGGACTTCAAGGATAGACAAAGCCCCATCACTACAGCGTAAGGGGTAGTTTGAAGGGGCGTTAGCCCCTTCATTACCTAATCATCTTCCCTTCCCCTTGGCAAGGGGATAGGGTTACAATATATCTTAAGACTGTTGACAGGCTGTGATATAATTATTAACAAAAAACCGCTAATACTAAAGAGCTAGTACGAAAGACTGAAGACATAAGGAGGTGGTGCCGCGATAAACAGCCCCGAGGGATGCCCGGTTCAGCTTCACCCCGGAGGGAAGCGTACCCGGTTAAGGGAAAAATAGTATAAACTCCAGAAATAAAATAGCCTTATCTCCACAGAAAAGGGGATATGTGGTTATATTCCCTTTTATATGGAGAAAGTAATCCTGAATATTAAGGAGTACGAATCAATGAAAACTAAGCTATTATCCAAGATTTTAGCCGTAGGGCTGGCCATCGGTCTCGTCTTTGCCCTGGGCGCTGCCGTAATACCGGCCGGCGAAGCCCAGGCCGACGAGATGGAGTGGGGCGAGGTCAACACGCCGAGCTGGGAGGACAACGTCATTGCCCCCGGCACCGACATCTTCGACTACGCCGTAGGTCCCGATGGCGAGACCATCTACGCCACCGGCGCCATAACCTCGGCCAACGTCGAAGATGAGAGCATCCACGGGCTGACCGGCGGATTCGAAATCGACACCGGCGAGGTAACCATAACGCGGATATCGGACTACGCTGCCGAGATCGAGGGCTGGCTGGAGGGCGACTCCTGCTACCTGATGGGCGATTTCACCATCTTTACCGCGATGGATATCTCCGGTGTCTCCGCCGCCGCCATCACCGGTGAAATCACCGTCGATCCCTACACCCTGTGCTACGATGAAGACGACCGGGCCGAGTTCAGCGGCATGCTCTACGACGACGGAGGCATGTTCACCGACAATTTCTACTTCGAGATTACCGACGGCGAGCTGGATGTCCAAGACTGGATACTGGATGGCTACGTAAACTGGGTACAGTATGACGAACCGGGCGGCGAAGAGATTGACAGTGGTACAGGCTTCGAATTAATGGGCATTTTCACCCAGCCCAGGGTCTGGAAGTCGACCGACGCCGGGGTGACCTGGGAAGACATCACCGCCACCGTTCAGGACGCCGTCAACCTGCCCGGCCCCTTCTTTATGCTCTCCTACGGCGGCATAGCAGTCGCTCCCGATGACGAGAACTGGCTGGCGCTGGGCGGGCTAATATTCGACCCCGAGTTCTTGATGGAATACGGCCCCCCGCATGTCTTCCGACCGGCTGTGGTCGCCTCTGAGGACGGCGGAGACGAATTCAGCTTTGCCGGCTATATGGAGGACGGCAGCGAGGACAGCTATCTGGCGTTCCTCTACGATATCGACGTCTCCCCCGAGGTGGATAATATCCACAACATCGCCGTTGCCGGCATCGCCACTAACGCCGGTCACGACGACATACTCTGGGGCTCGGTCTACCGGCTCGAGGCGGGCACCTGGCTTTCGGGGGCCTGGGAGGACACCGCCTTCTACGACGGCTGGGATGACTGGGACGAAAGTGGTGAGGACTGGGATGACCGCCCCATCTACAGCATCGCGGTAGTCGATGTCGAGTTCTCTCCAAACTTCGATATGGACGACACCATCGTCTGTATGACCTCCAACCTGGATTTTACTAACGGTGTGGAGCCGCTGCCCTACCTTCAAGAAGGCATCTGGGAGAGCGGCGGCGCCTGGAACGGCAAGGCCGGATTCTCCGACGCCGTCCAGATAACCGATGAAGGCAACGACCTGTACACCCTGCCCGGCATAAAGAGCATGGGCACAGCGCTGCCCGACGACTTCGACGGCACCGACCCGGGCGCCAACAACATCTACCTATACGTTGACGCCTTCGACACCGTCACCGAGGTGGTCGGCGGCTACGTCTTCATCTGCGAGGACGGCGCCCTGACCGGACGCTGCGGTCCGTCGGGAGACCCGCTGCTGGCCAGCATCGATGTTTACGGCGATGCCGATACCTGCAAGGCGATGGTCGGCGTCTACTGCGACTGGGATAACGGATTAGACGAGGACTGGGGACCGGAAAGGTTCGACTGCTGCCAGGGCGTGGCCGTCTACCACACCGTTGAGCTCGACGACTGCTGCCCGGAGTGGGAAGCCGCCTGCAAGGACCCCTCGGGGCCATATATGGCAGTAGTACAGTACAGTCCCGACGGTGAGAAGGCATTTGCCGCCACCACCGGCGCTATGGACATAGTGTGGAGTGCCATATGGTGGGCCGTCACCGAGGGACCGATTGACATATTCAACTACATCGATGATGAAAGCAGAATCTGGGGCGGCTACTGCGACGAGTCCGCCTTCTCGGTAAGCCTGGACGACGGCGTCTCCTTCAACCAGATCGGCTTAATCGACACCGATATCGACCACCTCTCCGATGTTGCCGTCTGCCCCGACTGCAGCGTGATCTACCTCTCCACCGTGAACGAGATGGAAGACTGGGGACCTTATTACGACGGATACTGCGACGTGGGGCAGGTTTGCGAGTGCGACTCCATCTGGAGGAGCTACGATAACGGCGACACCTGGGAGCGCATCTATCACGGTGACTGGTTATTTAAAGAATACATAGAGGATGACACCAATCTACTGCTCCGGTTACCCTGCGACGAACTCGAGGAGTGCTGCACCATCTACATGGGAATTCAGGGTACCCAGGAACTCTACTACAGCCGAGACTGCGGCCAGTGCTGGAACAAGGCAGTCAACCAGAAGCTGACCATCGAGGACTTCGCCGTGGAGAGCGAGAACATCGTCTACATCCTCGATGATGAAGGCTATGTCTCCACCTCGACACAGTACGGCCGGCGCCCGTCCGACGGGGTCGATACCGGAGTCGGCTCGGGCCACTCGATAACCTCCTGCTGCAAAGAGGGCTTCGTTATGGTCGGAGGTAATGGTGACGAGCCGGTGGCCTGGTCCGAGGACAGCGGCGAGACCTGGGAGCTTACCGATGACTTACCCGGAGATTCCGATGGCGGGGTTCACGTCGCCTGCGACCCCATTTGCGATAACATCATCTACGCTGCCGTAGCCGATAGTGATGCCGGGGTTGGCCTTATCTATCGCAGCGATATCACCGATGGCTCATGGACCGACATGAACGCCATGCCCGCCGACTACGACGGCATCGCCATCGGCAGGAGTGACGGCACCCTCTACGCCGTAACCGACAGTATTCGAGTAGACTCCGACGAGGAGTGCCTCTGCGAGCGTTTCGATGAAGATGGTGATGAAGAGTACAGCGGCGTGGCCCGCAACCTGACCCCCTGCGAGACCGACTGCTGCGGCACCGAGGACTGGGACTACCTGATCGCCGGGATTGAAGAAGATGAGGAAGACTTCGACATCGGGCCCAGCGCCCTCAAGATCTGCGGCTGTACTTCCATTGATACCAACTCCATACTCTGGGCAATCGACACCAATCATTATGAAGTATCCGACGCCTCCGAAGGCACCTTGTGGAGCTACGAGGACTGCGCCGCCAAGCGCGGCATTGTCCTGACCTCTCCTGAGGACGGGGCCATCGTATCCTGCGACGTCTGCGGAGACTGTGTAAGCGCTGCCCTCACCTTCGAGTGGGAGCGGATGTGCCTCGCCTGCAGCTACGACATCGAGATTATGGACGAGGACGGCAACGTCATCGCCGCTATAGAGGAACTGGAAATCAGCGGCGATCCGCCATCTCTCTACTGGGACGGTGAGGATTGCCCGAATGATTGTGCCATCGGCTGTCAGTCACCTCTGGAGTGCGGCCGCACCTACACCTGGCACGTTCGAGAGGCCAACACCGAGACCGACGAGTGCGTCCACAGCCCCTGGTCGGAGACCTGGAGCTTCACCATCGAGGCCTCTTCGGCTAACGCGGTCAAGCTGATCGCCCCCGAACAGGGTGCGGTAGTTGCCCAGCGCACCGGAGTCGGCTTCTCCTGGAGCAGCGTCTACGATGCCACCACCTACAGCTTCGTCCTCTCGGCAAGCCCCGACCTCTCCGGCGCCCTGGCCAGTGCTGATGTTCCCGGTACCGCCTACGCCTACTCGGGCACCCTGGACTACGAGACCACCTACTACTGGCAGGTAACCGCCTGGAAGGACGGCACCATGCTCTCCCAGAGCGATGTCGGCACCTTCGCCGTCGCTGCCGAGGAGATTATTCCCGAGCCGGCACAGCCAACACCGCCACCGGAAGTCAACATTCCTCCGGTCCAGAATGTAACCCCGACCTGGATGTATGTTGTATTCGCTATCGGCATTGCCCTGATCGTGGTGGTCATCGTCCTGATTGTCCGGAGCAGGAGGCCTTCCTAACTCCTAGCCTTTCCTGCCCCCGACTCTTAGAGACTAAAAGAGCCCCCCGAAATTCGGGGGGCTCTTCTTTTGCTTTATAATCGCTATTTGACTTCGGCATCACCCTGACATAGTATAGAAGCGGGTCAGGTAGACCGGGTGACCGCCGGCTCAGTGCGGGAGGAAAGTCCGAGCCCCGCCGGGCAGGATGCTGGGTAACACCCAGGAGGGGCAACCCTACGGCCAGTGCCACAGAAACATACCGCCCCCTTGCGGGGTAAGGGTGAAATGGCGAGGTAAGAGCTCACCAGCGGCCGGGTGACCGGCCGGCTGGGCAAACCCCATCCGGAGCAAGACCAAACAGAGGGACTTAAGGACGCCCGGCCTGTCCCCGGGTAGGTCGCTTGACCCTGATGGCAACATCAGGGCTAGATAGATGGTCACCGCTCCGATGATTTCGGAGTACAGAACTCGGCTTACAGGTCTGCCTGGCCTGCATTTTAAAAGCAGCACCCGCCCGATACTGCTCAAATACAATCTACCCGGAGATAAAAGCGATGAGAAAGATAAGAATGATTATTCCGGCACTGATCATGACCGTCCTGCTCCTTATGCCGGCGGCCGGCTGTGCCCTGATCACAGTCACGACCGGCCCTGAGCCGGACGCCATCAACGAGGCGTGGGATATCATCTTCGAGGACTATGTCGAAAAGGACAGCCTGGATGCCGATATACTGCGCCAGGGGGCAATCCGGGGAATGGTGGAGGCACTGGATGACCCCTATACCGCCTACCTGGATGCGGATGCCTACCAGTTGAGCTTAAGCGAACTCGAGGGCAAATTCGACGGCATCGGAGCTTCGGTAGCCAGGGAAAGCGACGGCAAAATTATCATCGTAGCGCCCTTCCCCGACTCACCGGCGGAAAAGGCAGGCATCCGGGCCAACGATGAAGTACTGGAGATCGACGGCAAGAGCGTCTCCGCAATGAGTCTGGTCGAGACGGTCCTCCTGGTACGCGGCCCGCAGGGGACGACGGTAACTCTGCTCATTCTCCACGAAGGCGAGACCGAACCGGTAGAGATAGAGGTAGTCCGGGATGAGATCGAAGTGACCAGCGTCCAATTCAGGATGATCGGGGATATCGCCTACATCAATATTACCGATTTTTCCGGTCGTACCGATGCCGAACTGCTGTCGGCGCTAACCAGCCTTATTCAAGGGAACGCCCGCGGCATCATACTGGACCTGCGCCGTAATCTGGGCGGCACGCTGACCGCGGTAGTCGATGTCGCCAGCCGCTTCATTCCCGATGGTGATGTCGTCAGCGTAGTAGACAGCCAGGGCAACCGGACCACCCGGCCGGTAGTAGAGCACGAAGTTACCACCGACCTGCCCATGGTCGTTCTGGTGGACAGCTACAGCGCCAGCGGCAGCGAGGTGCTGGCCGGAGCGCTGCAGGACTACGGCCGCGCCCCCATCGCCGGCAGCCAGACCTTCGGCAAAGGCAGCGTCAACATCCTGCGCCGCTTAAGCGACGGCTCGGGACTATATATCACCTTCGCCCGCTGGTATACCCCCAACGGACGCCTGATAGAGGGACAGGGAATAACCCCCGATTATCAAATCGAGACGGAAGGTGAAGAAATTATCGAGTGGGCGGTCGACTACCTTAAGAACGGCGGCTGAAGTCCGGGCCGGCCACGATGGAATAAGACTATGGACAGGTCGAGATTTGAGGAGCTGGTAGCGGAGGCGGTCTCCCGTCTGCCCGCCGATTTCTCCGACCGGTTGGAGAACATCGACGTGGTGGTCGAGGAGTGGCCGTCACGGAGGCAACTGGACAGCGTCAAGCTGAAGCGGGGGCACACGCTGCTGGGACTCTACCAGGGCATACCGCTGATCGGAAGGGGGCGGGGCTACGGGCTGGTGGCCCCGGATAAGATAACCATCTTCCAGAGTCCGATCGAGGCCGAGTGCCGGAACGAAGATGAAATCAGGGACACGATACAGAGGGTGGTGAGGCATGAGATAGCCCATCATTTCGGCACCGGGGAGGCGAGGCTGGCCCAGCTTGAGCACCGGGAAGAGCCCTGACCATATAGCTGCCCTGTGCCCGGTAGCCGAACTCGGCACGGTAGTACTCTCGAGCACCGACTCCACTTAAGACCGCCATCTGCTGCACTCCGAACTCGGCGGCGGCGATTCGCTCGGCCCCGGCAAGCAGGGCCCGGCCCAGACCGCGGTGCTGCGCCGCCTGCGGGCTGCGCTGTCCGAGCGGAATCTCCGGTCCGTAGACATGAAGCTCCCTGATTACGGCAGACCCCTGCCCTGATCTGTCCGCGAGTCCCACCCTCATCCGCAGCAGCCCGAAGAGGGTTTCATTATCATCCTCGAAGGACAGGAAGACCTCCCTGCCCCCGGAAGCAGAATAGTCCGTCCTTACCATGCGGGGCTCACCCGTCTCCCACCCGTCCCGGGCGCGGTGTCCGTACTCACGGCACCGGATGCAGCGGCACTCGATTCCCCACTCCTTCATACGCCGCCTGACTTCACTCCGCAGCGAGTCCTTCAAGCCGCCGACAATGAATTTAGCCGGAATATCACGGAGCACCCGGGAAATTCGAACGTATCCGGGCACGATCGACTTGATATCGACAATAAGGTTAATCATCGTCTCATCATCGTAGGGCAGATAGCGTCCCTGCCGGTACCACTGCTCCAGCTCGGTACCGGCTACCACCATGGTCGGATAGAGCTTCAAGCCGTCCGGTCTGAAGTCGGCATCGTTAAACAGCCTTCCCGCCATCTCCAGGTCGAGCTGCGGCGTCGAGCCGGGCAGTCCCGGCATCCAGTGGTAGTGCACCTTAAAACCGTAATCCTTGAGCAGTTTGGTGGCCCGGACGACATCGGAAACGGTGTGCCCCCTGTGGATAATACGGTAGATATCATCATCGAGGGCCTGGACACCGAGCTCCACCCTGGTGGTACCGAACTCCAGCATGCGGTCGGCCTCCTCGGGCCCGCACCAGTCGGGCCGGGTCTCGATACAGAGCCCGACACAGCGGCAGGCCGACTCTTCGTTAAGCCGCTGGGCTTCCTCAAGGGTGGCCGAGACCTCGCCGTTCAGGGCATCGAAGCAGTCCTTGACGAACCGGTACTGATACTCGACCGGAGCGGCCAGAAAGGTGCCCCCCATTACAATCAGCTCGATCTTATCGGTGGGATGTCCCATCGCGGAGAGCGTCCGCAGCCTCAGCCTGACCTGCTCCGCCGCATCATACCCGCAGTTTATCGCCCGCAGCACCGCCGGCGACTCGGGAGTATAGCTCTGGGGGACCTCCGGATAGGTAGGACAGCAGACGCACCGGCCGGGGCACTTCGCCGGCTGTGTCATCACCGCCAGCGGAGTAACTCCGGAGATTGTCCTGGTAGATTTTTTCATAGTATACTCATAACAAGTTTAGCAAATTACGGCTTATGGCAACAAACAGAGACGTTTTTGACCGGCTGGCGCCGGGCTGGTATAACTTCAGGCACTGGTCGATCTTTCCCGGCGAACTGGAAGCGCTGGCGAAGAGGTGGCAGCAGGGCAGTCTGCTTAATCTCGGCTGTGCCCACGGCCCCGACTTCCTCCCCTTCCGCAGCGGTTTCGATCTCTACGGCGTGGACTTTTCCCCCGGGATGATAAAGGGGGCGCAAAAATACTGCCGGAAATTCGACCTCACCGTAAACCTGTTGTTGGCCGACGTGGGCTGCCTCCCCTTCTCCGACCGGAGCTTCGACCGGGCCATCGCAATAGCCACCTACCACCATATCAAAGGGGAAAAAGAGCGGCAGAGGGCGTTCGACGAGCTGTGGCGGGTGCTTAAACCCGGCGCGGAAGCCTTTGTTACGGTATGGAACCGGTGGCAGCGCCGCTTCTGGTTCAAGCCGAAGGAGGTCGCCGTCCCCTGGCGGACCGGGGATAAGACACTACAGCGCTACTACTACCTGTTCTCCTACCCGGAGCTGGAGAAGCTAGCCCGCCGGGCCGGCTTCGAGGTGGTCGAGTCCTTTCCGGAAAGCTCATACCGGCACCGCTGCAAGTTCTTCTCCCGCAATATCTGCCTGCTGCTCAGGAAGGGCAACTAGACATATACCCGATAATCTGTTTTAATAAGACATTAAACATTGTTTTCAATCGAAGGAGTAGAATATGGATTTTTTCGGTGGCGAGGGAGGCAGCAGCCAGTGGACATTGATAATACCGCTGATCGCTCTGATCGTATTCAGTATTTTTATGCGGCGGCGTAAATCGGAGAACAGTCCGCAAGACATAGTCATGAGTCTTGTCAGCGACCTGCACAGCAACCAGAGAATCATAGAGCAGTTCAATTCCCAGATGCGGCCGACCAAGCTCAAGGTAGGCAGCTGGCAGAGGAACAGGGACAAGATCGGCTTTCTCGACGAAGCAACGCGCAGCAACGTGACCAACTTTTTCGGGATGGCGGAAGACTTTAACCTGCAGATGGATACCGCCAAAAGGTACAAGACGACCGGATATCTTTCCGGGATGAACACGGAAAGGATGAAAGAGCCGCTGGCCAAGAGCAGGGAGGGTCTCCAGGAATGGCTGAAGGTGAACATGCAGCAGATGGGACCCGGTGCCGGCCGTCAGGGATGTCTGCCCGGTATGGGCGGAGGGTAAAAGGAAAAAATTACGGACCGGTCTGACCCGGTCCGTATCATCTTGCTTTCCCCTGTAAAGAGATAACCCGTATTATGTAATGCCGCCGTCGATGGCAATGACCTGCCCGCTGATAAAAGCGGCCCGCTCGCTGGCCAGGAAAGCCACCAGTTCGGCCACCTCTTCCGGCTGACCGTATCGTTTCAGCGGCGTCATCTTAAGAATAGCCTCCCTTGCTTCTTGCGGCACTCTATCCGTCATCTCGGTAACAATAAAGCCCGGGGCAATGGCATTGGCAGTTATGTTAAGTGCACCCACCTCTTTAGCTACGGTCTTGGTAAAGGCGATAATACCCGCTTTTGAAGCCGCATAGTTCGCCTGCCCGACATTACCCATTATCCCGGCGATGGAAGCCATGCTGATAATACGCCCCCACCGCTGCCGCATCATAGCGCGCAGGGCAAACCGGGTACAGGTATAGGCCCCTCTGAGGTTGGTGTCGATAACGGCGTCCCACGCTTCATCGGACATCTTGAGCAACAGGGTATCACGGTTGATGCCGGCATTGTTGACCAGAATATCGATCCTCTCCCAGCGGCCGGTTACCTCATCCAACATGGCCTTGACAGCTTCGCTATCTCTAACATCGGCTTCAACGGCAAAGGCATCTCCACCCAGGTCCTTTATCTCCTTAACCACTGCCTCGGCAGCCTCTCTGGCTACGTCGTTAACGACCACCCTGGCACCCCGGCTGGCAAGCTTCAGGGCAATGGCTCTACCGATGCCTCGGGAAGCTCCGGTTACCAGCGCTACCTTACTTTCTAATTCCAGAGACGCATCGTTACACATTCTTAAGCCTCCTCAAACTTCTTAAAAACGAGACAGCAGTTCTGTCCGCCCAGCCCGAAGCTGTTTTTCAGGCAGGCATTTACCTGCACCCGGCGGGCCACATTAGGTACGTAGTCCAAATCGCACTCAGGGTCGGGAGTCTCGTAGTGTATTGTAGGTGGAATAATCCCGCGGCTGATGCTCATTACCACACCGATTGATTCAACCATACCACCGGCAGACAGCATATGACCGAACATGGACTTATTGGCAGTGACCGGTATCCGGTAGGCCCGTTCTCCGAAGACCATCTTGATGGCTTTTGTCTCGCTGGCATCGTTCAAACGGGTGCTGGTGCCGTGGGCATTGACACAGTCGATATCCTCCGGACCGAGCCCGGCATTCCGGATAGCGATTCTCATTGCCATCGCCTCGGTATCCGGCTGGGGAGCAGTGGTATCATAGGCATCAAAGGTCCAGCCGGCTCCGGCCAACTCGGCCAAAATCGGCGCACCCCTCTTCATAGCATGCGCGTAGCTCTCCAGTATCATTACTCCGGATCCTTCTCCATAAACAAAGCCGCTGCGGTTAAGATCAAAGGGACGGCAGGCCTTGTCCGGGTCCGGTTCCCGGCTCAGGGCACCTATCACACTGAGCGCGGCTATGGTCATCTCGTCAAGGGAAGCATCGGAGGTGGCGACAATCATTACGTCGGCATAGCCCAGACGGATGAAATTCAAGGCACACCCTATCGCATCGGCACCACTGGCACAGAGGCTGTTGACGCTGGTGCTGGGACCCTGTGCCCCGAACAGCATTCCCAGCTGCAGAGACACTATGCTGGGCGCTCCTTTGGTAAAGAACAACGGGTCGACCCGCCTCGGCCCCCGTTTGGCAAGGGTGTCGAAACCCTGGGCGACATACCGGTTTTCCTGCAAATTGGCACTGACAATACCCACCCGCTCCGGCTGCTCCTGCGCTATATCCAGTCCGGCCGAAGCCACCGCCTCTTTAGCCGCCGGGACAACGAGATGAATCGTCCTCGTCGTCCGCTCAACTGTTTTCGGCTCCATATATTTACCCGGGTCAAGGTCTTTTACCTCGGCAGCCACCTTGACCGGGTAGTCAGTAGCATCGAACTTTCGGATCAGGCCAACCCCTGATTTTCCCGCCGTCAGGTTTCCCCAGTACTCTTCGATATTCAGGCCGATGGGACAAACGGTGCCCACACCGGTAACTACTACTCGCTGCACTTTCAGTTCTCGCCTCCTTTACCCTTAAGATTAAGAGGGGTTAACGAAAAGCCTCCGTCAACGATAATCGTCTGACCCCTGATCATAAAAGACTCGCTGCCGCAGAGGAAAACCACTGCCCCGGCCATATCTTCAGGACTGACCATCCTGCCCGCCGGAGTTGTCTTCCAGAAAGCATCCTCGTCCTCTTTTCCCGCTCCCTCGGCGTAGGACAGCCCGACCTCGGTAGGCACAAATGAGGCTCCTACCGCATTAACACAGATATCCTTCGGAGCCAGCTCCACCGCCAGATAGCGCACCAGGGCCTCAAGGGTCGCCTTGGATACCCCTATGGCAGTGTAGCCGGGCCAGACCAGCTTCGAGCCCAGACTGGTGATGGCTACTATCTTACCACCCCTCCCCTCCATCAGCCCGGCCGCCCGCTGCGCACCGAGCAGAAACGCCCTGGCATTGATATCCATCGTCCAGCCCCAGACCTTGGCATCCAGGTCAAGGGCAGAACGGGGCAGACCGGAGGCAGCATTGCTGACGAATATGTCCAGCCGGCCAAAGCTGGCGGCAACGGTATCGAACATCTCATCGAGCTTCTCCGGCTCGCCGACATTGGCCCGGATGACACTGGCCTTTACGCCTAACTCTTCGATATCCCGGGCCGTTTGCTCGGCAGCCTCACGCCGGCGGAAGTAGTTGACAATAACATCGGCTCCCTCCCGGGCCAGCCTCAAGGCTATCGCCCTGCCAATGCCACGTGAGCTGCCGGTTACCAGGGCAACCTTACCTTTTAGCATCTATTTCTTCTCGGCTACGCGCGCCTCAACGAAGGAAACAAAATCGCCGAAATTCTTGAACTTCTGAGCCTCTTCATCAGGAATCTCGATGCCGAACTCATCTTCCAGGGCGACCAGCACCTGCACCATATCCAGAGAATCAGCCTTCATATCCTGGAAGGTAGACTCGGGGGTGAGAATTTTCCGGTCACAGTGCACGATCTTGACAATAATATCCTTGATGGTTTCTTCTGCAGCAGACATAATAACTCCTTCTCCTTATTAATATGTTAATTGGTATGTTCCAGCATCTTGCTCAACTCTGTTTTCAAGCAACTCACCACACCACGCTCTACCGCCAGCCTGGCCATTCCCAGCTTGGTGGTTACCTCAGCAGCCTGACTGTGACCATGGATCTTAACCACCACCCCGTCGATACCCCAGATGAGACCGCCGCCGACGCTGTCGGATGAGACCAGCGATTTCAGCAGGTTCTTGACCTTACCTTTAACCAGAAGCCCGACAAAGGGATGGCTCTTCATCTTGCTTTTGAAATAACCGCCCATAGCACCGACGGAGCTTTCGCAGAGCTTCATAAGAGCATTACCGACAAAGGCATCACAGACAATTACATTGGCGCCTCCGGTCAGAACGGCATTACCCTCGACATTGCCGATGAAATTCAAGCCGCTCCCTTGCAAGAGAGGATAGGCCTCCCTGACCACTGTATTACCCTTGCCCTCCTCTCTGCCAACATTCAACAGCCCTACCGTAGGATTGGGAATATCCAGAAATATTCTAGCATAAACAGTACCTATGATGGCAAAGGTAAGCAGGTGCTGCGGTTTACAGTCTATATTGACACCGAGGTCGAACAGCGCCGTCTTCGGAGCAAGGCCGCTTAAGACTCCACCGATGACCGGGCGAGCTATCCCCTCTATCATACCGAGATACTGTATAGCACTGGCAATCAGTGAACCGGTAGCGGTAGCACCGAGCAGACCGTCGGCCTCACCGTCTCTTACCAACCTGGCCGCCACCGCAATCGAGGAACGGGGATTACGGCGCACTGACAGGGCCGGATTCTCTTCCTCCTTGATGAAATTATCGGCATTAACACAGCTAATCGGTAGACCGGAAATACTATACTTAGCCAGCTCCGCTTCCAGGATATTGAGAGGGCCAACCAGTACCGGCTCGACATCCCCCCTCTGAGCAGCAGCCACGGCACCCTTCACTATCTCCTCAGGGGCATAATCACCACCCATTGCATCAACGGCTATCTTTACTCTACGTCCGGTATCAGTCATCAAGAGTTCCCTTCTCATCAACCCTGGCAATGCTACTGAAGCTTAACCACCGCCTCACCGGTAATTATCACCTCACCCTTCTGGTTGCAGCATTCCAGACTGCAATGGGCATACGGGACTCCATCTCTATCCTCGATGGCGTCAACCTTCCCGCTGGTGGTTATGGTAGCCTCAGGCCGGGCGGCCGCTTTGAAGCGAACGGAAAGCCGTCCCCCCTCAAGCCAGCTCCGTCCGAACGCCCTGGTCATCATCTCCGAAGCGTAAGCCAGAATGAGCATACCGTGAGCTATGGTCCCGCCGAGCGGGGTCGCTGCGGCAAAGGCTTCATCAATATGAATGGGGTTAAAATCACCGCTGGCCTCAGCATAAAGATTAATCTCACGCTGAGTGACACGCTTGACCACCACAGGAAGACTTGAACCTTGATGGAAGTCTGCTGGTCTTGGTATCTCGAACAAAGCAGGTACTCCTCCCCTATTTTCTTAGTTTGGTATGGCTATAGTAGCTTTTCCGGTCAGAACCTCTTGCTCATCTTGATTCAGAGCGCTTATTTCAATCGACATTAGATTTAACCTGCCACGCTCCAACCGATGGGCTATCTTTCCACCGCAGCTTATGGTAGACCCCACGGGTACTATTCCAAGAAACTCAAGCTCCTGAGAGGCGTGTATCGAGCCCGGAGGTACTGCAAAAGACTGCGACAGTGCCGTTATAGCACAAGCCGCTATAGCCAGGGGAGGGACTATCCCTGCCTTTAAGAAATCCTGCTGATCGCCGACTGCGCCCAGGTATTTGGCAATAATCGATTCCGTCAGTTCATAGCTAACCGATGGGAACTGGTAACCTATCGGTAGATCCTTCAAACTCGCCGGCGAACTGCTATTTTCTTTGTTTTCCATCTCAAAACATCCTGTCAATTCGGAAAGAGGCCGGTGCAGAACAGGCATAATGCCAATAGAAAATATCTCTGTAAATATAAACTACATCCATCCTGAATGTCAAGCAGCTGTAGCTGCTGAATACACCGGCAATATTTTAACGGAAAAGTTGACATATAAAAATAATAGTAGTAGTATTAGAATTTGTACTATGCCTCTTAAATCTTATCTTTTATATCATTCCTCAACATGCCTTTGGCCTTATTGTGTCTTGTTTTAGTGCGATAGTAATACAGAAAATCTATCGTGTCTGTTTAAGGAGTAGGACTAAATATGGTTTTTACGTCAACAAACACCGTGAAGAAAAGCTCTCCTGTACCCAGAAAATCCTATGCCAGATTACCACAGATACTGGAAGTCCCCAATCTAATCGAGGTCCAATTAAGGTCGTTCCGCTGGCTGCAAGAAGAGGGACTGAAGCAGTTGCTGGAGGAGATATCCCCCATCGAGGACTTTACCGGCAACAGACTGAGACTGGACTTTGTCAGCTACGAATTCCGCCCCCCCCGACACTCCGAACAGGAGTGCCGCAACCGCGACCTAACCTACTCAACCCCCATTTACGTCAAGGCAAAACTACTTATTAAAAGCACCGGTGAAATCAAGGAAGAATCGCTATTCTTCGGCAGCATTCCCTTAATGACAGAAAAAGGCACCTTCATTACCAGCGGGGCGGAACGGGTGGTGGTAAGCCAGCTGCTCCGCTCGCCCGGCGTCTCCTTTACGCTCCAGGAAGATGCCTCAAGCGGCCGCAGCCTGTGCCATGCCAAGCTGATTCCCACCCACGGCGCATGGCTGGAGCTTGATACCAGTAATCGGGATGTTATTTCCGTCAAGATAGACGGTAAACGCAAAATTCCGATCACGACACTGCTACGTGCTATCGGCTACAGCAGCGATGAAGAACTTTTCGAGCTTTTCGTTAAAGAGGACAACTCAACGCAACACCAGTACATCCGGTCAACCATCGAACGGGACCGTTTAATCAACAATACCACCGACGCTCTGCTTGACATCTATAAAAGACTGAGACCCGGCGATCCTCTTACTACCGAGAATGCGCAGAGACTGATAAAAAACCTCTTCTTTGACTCTCAGCGCTACGACCTGGGGGAAGTCGGACGCTATAAGCTCAATAAACGGCTGGAACTTGACGAGACTAAAGACCTGCGAGTCCTAGATAAAGAAGACATCGTCAACATCATAAGACGCATGATTATGATCAATAACGGTGATGATGTCGCCAGCGATATTGACCATCTGGGCAACCGGAGGGTATGCACCGTCGGCGAGCTTATTCGAAACCAGCTCCGCATCGGTATGCTGCGCCTGGAGCGGATAGTTAAGGAACGGATGAGTATTCTAACCTCAGAAGCAGTAACTCCCAGTACGCTGGTCAACGCCCGTCCCATAGCAGCAACCATCAGGGAGTTCTTCGGCAGTTCACAACTATCCCAATTCATGGATCAGACCAATCCGCTGGCTGAAATAACTCATAAACGCCGCCTGTCAGCCATGGGGCCGGGAGGCCTATCCCGGGAGCGGGCCGGCTTTGAGGTTCGTGACGTCCACTTTTCACACTATGGCAGAATCTGCCCTATTGAAACCCCCGAGGGACCGAATATCGGCCTTATCGGCTCTTTGTCTATCTACAGCCGTATTAACCAGCATGGCTTCATCGAAACTCCGTACCGGCGTGTCATCAACGAGATGAGCAATAAGGATAAAGGCCTTAAGGGTAAGACGGCACGTGAAGCCGTGGCTGACGACCAGGACAACACAATAATCAAAGCCGGCAGCGTAATCACCGATGCCGCCGCCCGTCAGTTGTCCAAGCTGTCGACCAGAAAGATAAAGGTAGTGCCGTTTGTATCTAACGAGATTGTTTATCTCACTGCGGATGAGGAGGACAAATATGCCATTGCGCAGGCAAACGCCAGACTTGACTCGCGTAACCAGTTCGTAGACGACCAGGTTGAGGCAAGGCTGGCTGAGCGCTACATAGTGACCGCACCCGAAGAGATCGGATTTGCGGATGTATCATCGAAGCAGGTATTCAGCGTCGCCACAGCACTGATCCCATTCCTTGAGCATAACGATGCTAACCGTGCCCTGATGGGCTCCAACATGCAGCGGCAGGCAGTACCCCTGCTCCGCCCCGAGGCCCCCCTGGTAGCTACCGGAATGGAGGTCGAAGCCGCCAGATACAGCGGCGAGGTCTTCCTGACCCAGAATCCCGGCGAGGTAACCTCGGCTACCGGATCACAGATAGTCGTTACTAAAGATGACGGGGAGCAGGATGTATACCCTCTTATGAAATTTGTGCGTACCAACCAGGGCACCTGCATTAACCAGCACCCGGTGGTCGATAGAGGCGACCGGGTAGAAACAGGACAGGTTATTACCGATAGCTCAGGCACCGACAGCGGCGAGCTGGCTCTCGGTCAGAATATCCTGTGCGCCTTCATGAGCTGGGAGGGCTATAACTATGAGGATGCCATTATTATCAGCAGTCGACTGGTTGAGGCGGATAAGTTTACCTCTATCCACATCTCCAAGCACGAGATTGAAGCCAGGACCACTAAATTAGGACCCGAAGAAATCACCCGGGATATTCCAAATGTCGGTGAAGAGAGCCTCCGCAATCTCGATGAAACAGGCATTATTCGAATCGGCGCCGACGTCGGTCCCGGCGATATAATGGTCGGTAAAATCACGCCAAAGGGTGAAACCGAGCTGTCTGCCGAAGAGAAGCTGCTACGGGCCATTTTTGGCGAGAAGGCCCGGGAGGTAAAGGACACCTCGCTAAGGATGCCTCACGGTGGGTGGGGTAAGATAATCAAAGTAAAGAAATTCGACAGTAGTAAAGGGGATGACCTGCCCGCCGGGGTCAACCAGTGGGTACAGATATGGGTTGCGCAAAAACGGAAGGTATCGGTAGGAGACAAGCTGGCCGGAAGGCACGGCAACAAAGGAGTCGTCTCCATCATAGCACCCGCTGAGGATATGCCTTTCCTACCCGACGGGACACCGGTAGATATGATTCTCAACCCGATCGGCGTGCCGTCGCGAATGAATTTAGGCCAGATCCTAGAAACTCACCTCGGTTGGGCCGCCCAAACACTGGGCATCAAGGTACTTACTCCGGTCTTCGACGGCGCCGACGATTCTGATATCGAGGATGAACTATCCAGAGCCTGGCTGGCCCGAAAGGCCAGAGCGGTAGATAATACCACCGGTAGTAAAAACCCGACTATACAAATAGAAAAAGCTAAGGAATGGGTTAGCAGTCAGGGCTATGATGGAGAGAAAGCCTTCAGCGATGATTATCCCGGTGAGGCAAAGGAAATCTGCCTACGCCTATGGCTCGAAGACCTGAAGATACCCAGTCGCGACCTTAACCGGGAAGAACTCGCACAGACTGTGGAAAGAGTGAGCGTCGAGCGGAACCTCGCTGCCCCTGTTCAAGGGAAGGTTGAGCTTCGCGACGGGCATACCGGAGAACCTTTCGACCAACCGATCACCGTGGGCAACATCTATATGATAAAGCTGAACCACCTGGTCGAAGATAAGGTCCACGCCCGTTCTACCGGCCCCTACTCCTTGATCAGCCAGCAACCCCTGGGTGGTAAGGCACAATTTGGTGGACAGCGGTTCGGCGAAATGGAGGTCTGGGCACTGGAAGCCTACGGCGCCGCGCATAACCTTCAGGAAATTCTAACCAACAAGTCAGACGATGTCAGTGGTCGAGCCAAGACCTACGAGGCTATTGTCAAGAACGAAGACTTTATCCAATCGGGGGTACCGGAATCCTTTAAGGTCCTGATTATGGAACTGCGCAGCCTCGGGCTTGCTGTCGAGGTAATCAGTGAGGAAGAGGAAAAGGCAAACATCCCCGAGGAAACCGGGGTAGCCTCAGCACCGGTCGCCGAGCTCAAAGCTGAAGCGCCCGTTGAAGCAGAAAAAGAAGCAGCCTTGCCCGAGGAAAATATAGAATCTCCCACCGGAGAAGCGGTTATATCCGATGAGACTACGGATCCCACCGAAAAAGAGGTGAAAGAAGATAATGCTTGAAGTTAATGATTTTGATGCCGTCCGTATTTCTCTCGCTTCACCAGAGCAGATCAGGAGCTGGTCATATGGTGAAGTGACCAAGCCGGAAACTATCAACTACCGTACTCTCAAGCCGGAAAGAGATGGACTTTTCTGCGAAAAGATATTCGGCCCGACTAAGGACTTCGAGTGCTTCTGCGGTAAATACAAGAAGATACGCTACAAAGGAGTAATTTGCGACAAGTGCGGCGTTGAGGTAGCACGGTCTAAAGTACGCCGGGAACGGATGGGGCATATCGAGCTGGCCAGTCCGGCCAGCCATATCTGGTTTGCCAAGGGAATCCCCAGTCGGATGGGACTTTTGCTCGGGCTGTCGCCACGAAGTCTGGAGCGTGTCCTGTATTTCTCGCACTATATAATAACTTCGATAGACGAAGAAGCACGTCAGAGAGCGATTGAAGAACTTAAAGAGAAAAACTCCCAGGAAATAGCGGAGCGTAAAAATGTCTTAGAGGCCAAAATCACCGAGACGGAGCAGTCAGGGGCAACGGTGGAGGAGATAAATCAGCTCCGGCGCGACTGGACCGACGAAAAGGTCCAGCTTGAAGAGCATTCCGCCAGCGATATTGAGCAACTGGAAGACCTGCGTAAGCACACACTGCTCAATGAGAACCGCTACCAGGAACTGAAACAGAAGTTCGGCGACATTTTTGAGGCCGGGATGGGAGCCGAGGCTATTCTCCATATTCTCAAAGAAATTGACCTTGAGGAAACACACAATGCTCTAATTCAGGAGACCCGCCTATCTTCAGGACAACGCCGCAGGAAGGCAAGCAAGCAGCTACAGGTAGTGGAAACCTTCCGCCGTAGCGGCAATAAACCCGAATGGATGATTCTCACGGTGCTGCCGGTACTGCCACCAGACCTCAGACCTATGGTCCAGCTCGACGGAGACAGGTTCGCTACCAGTGGCCTTAATGACCTGTACCGCCGGGTGATTAACCGCAATAACCGTCTGCGTCATCTGCTAGAGATAGGTGCCCCAGATATTATCATCCGCAACGAAAAACGAATGCTTCAGGAAGCGGTCGACTCTCTTATCGACAACGAGAAGGGAGGAGGACGAGCTGTCTCCTTCAGCGGTAACCATAAACTAAAGTCACTATCGGACATGCTTAGAGGCAAGCAGGGACGGTTTCGCCAAAATCTTCTGGGTAAACGGGTTGACTATAGCGGACGTTCGGTCATCGTTGTCGGCCCGGAGCTTAAGCTCCACCAATGCGGTCTGCCCAGAAGGATGGCCCTGGAGCTATTCAAACCGTTTATTGTGCATCGATTGATGGAACGTGGACTTGCCTTCAGTGACAAGAGCGCCCGCCGGCTGGTGGCAAGGGCCAATCCCGAGGTATACGATATCCTGGAAGAGGTTATTAAGGAACGTCCGGTGTTACTAAACCGGGCCCCTACCCTCCACCGGCTCGGCATTCAGGCTTTTGAGCCGGTACTTATCGACGGCAGCGCCATACAACTCCATCCCATGGTATGCTCAACCTTCAACGCCGACTTTGACGGCGATCAGATGGCGGTCCATCTACCTCTATCCAAAGCTGCGGTTAAAGAAGCCAGAGAGCTAATGCTCAGCATCCACAATATGCTGCTGCCAAGCTGCGGAGAGCCAATCGTAATCCCGACTCTGGATATGGTCCTCGGCTGCTACTACCTGACCACCATCAAACCAAGCGCCAAGGGGGAAGGTAAGATCTTCGGCAGTTTGGAAGAGGCCAGACTTGCCTATGATATCGATGCTATTGACCTCAGGGCTGAGGTCGAAGTCAGGATTACCGGGCAAGACCAGAGGATTAAGACCAGTGCCGGCCGTATCATATTCAACGAGGTGCTGCCCCAGCAACTACGTGATTACAACAAGGTAATCGATAAATCAACCTCGAAGCAAATAGTAGACAGTTGCTATAAGCTGCTGAGCAGCCAGGAAATGGCAATAGTACTGGACAATCTGAAGCAATTGGGCTTCCGGTATGCTACTAAGTCAGGAACTACTATCGGCATGAGCGACGTCAAAATTCCAGAGGCCAAAGCAAGATTGATAAAAGACGCCGAGGAAAAAACGGCCGCTATCAAAGAGCAATATAACCGTGGGGTAATCACCGAAGACGAAAGTTATAATGGTGTTATCGGTGTGTGGATGGAAACCACCGACCTGATTACAGAGGCTATCTCCAATTCTCTCGACCGCTACGGCAGCATCTATATGATGTCAACATCAGGGGCCAAGGGTAATATTTCTCAGATCAGGCAGATGGCAGGCATGCGGGGCTTGATGACCAATCCTTCGGGTAAGATCATCGATTTTCCCATTAAGGCCAGCCTGCGTGAAGGGCTTAATGTTCTGGAGTACTTTATCTCTACTCATGGCGCTCGTAAAGGACTGGCGGATACCGCACTAAGAACATCGGAGAGCGGTTACCTGACCAGACGTCTCGTTGACGTCGCTCAGGATACCATCATCCGCCAGGAAGACTGCGGCACCCTGGATGGAATATGGATATCCGAACCTCAAAAAGGTGAAATTCTACCGCCACTCGCTAAACGAATAACCGGCCGTCTGGCTGCCAGTAAAGTGGTTGACCCGCAGACAAATGAAACCATCGTTGACCGTAATGAAGAAATCGATGACGATAAGGCGAAGAAGATTATTGATGCCGGGCTGACCAAGGTTCACGTCAGGTCTCCGCTCTCCTGTCAGTCAAGGCAAGGCACCTGCCAGCGATGCTATGGCTGGGACCTTTCCTGCGGCAAGCTGATCAAGCTAAACACGGCGGTAGGCATAATTGCCGCCCAGAGCATCGGCGAACCGGGTACCCAGTTAACTCTACGCACCTTTCACACCGGCGGCGTCGTCGGACTGGACATCACCACCGGTCTGCCCAGGATCGAAGAACTATTCGAAGGCAGAACGCCCAAGGCCCAGGCCATCATCTCAGAGATAGACGGCACAGCTGAAATAGTGGATGATGAAGAGGGGAGAAGAATCAAGATCGTCAGCTCCGAGGTATTCTATGATGAATACACACCACCCGCCGGTTGGCTGCTCCTGACGCAGGATAAAGCTTGGGTGGACGTCGGTACGCCACTGGCTTGCCCACCTCAGTCTGATGAAAACTCGCCACAGGAGCAATCACTCGCCGCTGAAAATCAACAAATACTGGCCCGTGTCAGCGGTGAGGTCACCATTCAAGGGGAAAAGATACTGATAAGGTATGAGGATAATGAGGTACGGGAATACTCCATTCCCCCAGCCACCCATATCCGTGTCCAAAACGGTGACAGAGTACAGGCCGGAGACCGTTTGACCGACGGCTCTATTGACCCACAGGACATTCTTCATATTTCCGGGAAAGAGGCCGTCCAGCGTTACCTAGTGGACGAAGTACAAAAGGTATACCGATCACAAGGGGTAAACATAAACGACAAGCACATCGAGGTTATCGTCCGCCAGATGCTGACCAAGGTTTATATTGATTCATCAGGAGACACCGGATTGGTAATAGGAGAGCTGTTAGACAAGTTCGATTACGAGGATATTAACGCTAAGGTTCTTGCCGAGGGCGGGGAGCCAGCCACTGCCCACATTGTCTTAATGGGAATAACCCGCGCTTCACTGAATACTGACAGCTGGTTAGCCGCGGCCTCCTTCCAGGAGACTACCAAGGTGCTTACCGAAGCAGCCGTGGCCGGCAAGGTGGATAAACTTAACGGGCTCAAGGAGAATGTCATCATCGGGAAGTTAATACCGGCCTGCCATTCAATTACTGAGGGTAATCCAGAGCTAACAGCCGGTAGAGAGAACGAAGGCGAAGAGTTAAGGGAGCTGGCTATCTGAAGCCCGCGATACAAGCTAATCTCTACTACAAGTTGAAACCGCCCCGATCAGGTCGGGGCGGTTTTTTATCAACAGACACCGGCCAGCAAATGCACCGCTCGTGAAAAGTTGTGGTATAATGACCTAAACGAGGATCAAGGGAGGAGAATACTATCAGTCGGGTTATATCAGGCAAACTCAGTGCTGACGACACATCACTTGACAACAGCTTGAGACCACGGCAGCTAACTGGCTTCATCGGTCAAACTAAGGTCAAGGAAAACCTGAAGATAGCTATCACCGCCGCTAAGAACAGGGGTGAAGCGCTCGATCACATACTGCTCTACGGCCCCCCGGGGCTAGGTAAGACTACCATGGCCCACATCATAGCCAGTGAGGTAGGGGTCAACATAAAGATTACCTCCGGCCCGGCAGTAGAACGCACCGGGGACCTGGCAGCAATTCTGACCAACCTGCGCAGCCAGGATATACTCTTTATCGACGAGATTCACCGTCTCAACCGAACGGTTGAGGAAATACTGTACCCGGCTATGGAGGACTTCGCCCTGGATATCATCATCGGTAAGGGCCCCGGTGCTAAAAACCTGAGGATAAATCTACCTGACTTCACCCTGATCGGTGCTACGACCCGTTTTGCCCTGCTCAGCCCACCACTGAGAGACCGATTTGGTGCTGTCTATCGACTCGATTTTTATGACCGCACCTCTATTGAAGAAATCTTGAAACGCTCAGCACGGATTCTTCAAATAGAGGTTGAGGACAAAGGAATAACAGAGATAGCCCGCCGGGCCAGGGGCACCCCCCGCGTCGCTAACCGGTTGCTCAAACGAGTAAGAGACTACGCTCAGGTAATGGCCGACGGGCTGATTACCCAGCCAGTGGCAGTCGAGGCACTGGGTAAGCTGGAGGTAGACCCCATCGGCCTCGATGAAATCGACCATAAGGTCCTCAGCACTATCATCGACAAATTCAACGGTGGTCCGGTGGGACTGGACACTATTGCCGCCTCAGTCAGCGAGGAAGCCGACACCATTATGGATGTCTACGAGCCTTATCTGATGCAACTGGGCTTCCTGGACCGGACTCCCCGGGGCCGGCTGGCCACCAGACTAGCCTACGAACACCTCAAACGGCCCTACAACAAGGGGAAACCACCTCAACCAACCCTGCTCTAAATCAGGGCAGGGCCAAAGATGAGGGGAACCCTCCAAGCAGGATTCCCCCAGAATCTTCACCCTTCCCCGAGTCAATCATGCGGTCAGTCGAGAATAGCGTAGCAAACCTGAACGGTAAGGCTAACCTCCATCTCACCGGGGCTAATTGATGTTTCCGGTACTGCTTTAGCCATATCGTAGCTTATCATCCCTTCATTCTGGTAGATGGAAGACGACTGGGCACTCTCAGAGACATAGGTAGGCTTCCCCAGGCTGACGCCTGCCAGAGCGGCCAGTTGCTCCGCCTTGGCCCTGGCATCAGCGACCGCCTCCTGCCGTGCCTCTTCATAGTAGCCTTGAGGGTCGTCAATAGTGAACTCAATACCATCGATACGGGTTAAATCACCCCCGGCTACAACGACCGCATCAATGATAGCGCCCGCCTTATCGATATCCCTGATCTTAGCGCTCACGATATTAGTCACCCGGTAGCCGACGACAATACTCTCGCCCTTCACATCATCCCATCGGGTAACCTGACTGACATTAAAGTACTGGGTCTGAATATCCTTCTCTGCCACACCGCTATCGGTCATGGCTTTCATCACCCCATCCATCGCCTCTATTGCTTCTACCTGAGCCTCAGCCACAGTTGCTTCCTGGGCCTCAATACCCACCCTCAGAATAGCGACATCGGGAGCCGCCATTGTCTTACCCTGTCCGGTAACCCAGATTCCTGCCTGCTGACTATCCAGGCTAACCTCGAGGGTCGACGGGGAGTTACCCGAACCGACTCCATTGATACCCGGTAAACCAGCACCGCAACCGCTCAGGGCAACCACCGGTACTATCGGTACCAGTGCTATTGCCAGAAGCCACTTTCTGCTCATCTCCTGCCTCCTTCTTTAAGAGAACTCGCTTTCACTCACTTCTTAGAATTAAGACGGTAAAACCATCATTTGGTTAGCCTGCCCGAGGATAAGAAAAAGGCCACGGACTAATCTAATACGGTGAGAACTCTTCCGTAGCCAGCGGCCGAGACCGCGATTGCCCGATGCAGGGCAGGCTTGACCGACTCCGGTGCAACCATCAACTTACGGATTAGAGCAGACTGGTTACTGGCAGCATTGCTAACCACAGTCGTCTTCAGCTCCTCAAGATCGCCATCACCAGCCCACGCTCTCTGTTCAGTAGCATCATTCTCATACACCGATGCTTCTTGATCCGGCGTTATTTCCGGCACCGCCATCAGTGCTGCGGGAACAGCATCTTCTTCTACCGCTACCGCCTCCGCTTTCTCAGCAGAGGCTATCTCCAACAAAGTTCCCAGGCATTCATCCAGACGCTCCGCAATCACTTCAACCTGCTCGGCATCACCCTTATCAGCCAGATATACTATCTCGTCTACCCTCCTGCTGGCCTGCATAACGCATACCTCTGCCTTATCGGTATCAGATGGGGTTAGCGCCAGCTGCACTTCCTCACTGGCCAGCTTCACCGTATATAGGGGGGTGTCCGGCATACTGCCGCTGGCCATTACCACAGTGCCACCCCCAGACACCAGAATAACGCTGATTGCCACTACCGCCGTTACCAACCGCGTCCTCAAATTAAACAGGGACAGCTTCTTCTTCGCAGTCACTTCCTGAAGCACCGATTGGAATTCATACCTCGCCCTGGCCCTGAACTCGGGGCGGGGCAGAATCGCCAGCGTCTCACTGGCTACGCGAGCCGTCCGCAGCAGCGGTTCGAGCTGCTCTGCCTGCTCCGGATAACTCTCAAGACAATGCGTCAGGGTCTCGCCCCTAGCCAGCCGCTCCAAGCAATCGTCCAGGATGTTTTCGAACTCTCTATTATTCTTCATCTATCCCATTCCAGTTAGTTCTTTACGTAGAGCTACTACAGCGCTATGCTGCAATGCCTTTACTGCTCCTTCGCTCCTGCCCATAACCTTGGCTACCTGTGCAATCGGCAAATCACCGGCAAAACGGAGAGAAATTACCTCCTGCTGCGCCCGGGTCAACTTTTTTGTCGCCAGAGCCAGTTGCTCAATATCCAGCTTACGCTCTAACGCCAGTTGAGGGTCATCATCACTGGCCAGCAGGGTATCATCAAGGGCAACGGTCTCCCTCTTCGTCTTCTTCCTCAGGTAATCCACAACCTGATTGTGGGCAATACGAAACAGCCAGGATGAGAAAGGAAACCCCTTCCACCTAAAGGAAGAGATGGATTTAATAGCTTTGAGGAAGACCTGCTGGGTAATATCCTCGGCTTCCATTCTATCCCCTACCTTGAGCGATACATAGCGATATATCTTATCAAAGTACTTCTCGTACAACTGTGTAAAAGCCTCCTGGTCGTGCTGCTTCGCTCGTTGTACGAGGCTCTCCTCATCCTGCACCTGATAACTCCTCGCTCGTCAATGGTATTTATTTACGAGTATTATCCTGTGCATAGATTATAACGAATGAGATACCCAAAAAGATAGTCTTTACAGCGCCCCGGTTATATCAGACAGCATGGAATGTGCTACAATAATGCCCGAAAAGTCAGGCATGTCTTAAAGAGGAAAGTGAATTGTCTTACTACATACGCCGGATGTGCCGCGAGGATGTTGACCAGGTCACTGAGATTGACCGCGAAGCCTTCCCTACCATGTGGCCGCCGGCCAACTACGAGCGTGAGCTTAAGGTAAGCCTGGCCCATTATATTACTGCCTGTGTAGACGGGACGGCGACCGAAAGAACTGAGAAACAAAGAGTTGTCGGTTTCGCCGGCCTCTGGCTGATGGCTGATGAAGCTCATATAACCAACATCGCGGTAAGACACAGCCATCAGCGGCAGGGTATAGGCGAACACCTGCTGATAGCTATGATAAACCTGGCTATTGAACAGAATGCCCATATCCTCACCCTGGAAGTGAGGGCCTCCAACACCGCAGCTCAGAAGCTATACCATAAGTACGGTTTCACCCAGATGGATATCCGCCGCAGCTATTATACCGATAACAGAGAGGATGCTCTGGTAATGACCATCGAGAATATCGACGGAGCAGTATTCCAGAAACGACTGCGCCGGCTAGAGAAAGCCCACTTCCGAAAGTGGGGGGTAGCCCTCTATCACATCGTTTGACGGTCTACTGATAAAAACCGGCCCTGGATCACTCTTCATCGGTAAGCTTTTTAGGAAGAAGCCGGGGATAAGTGGATATGACCTGCCTCAAGGCTTTCAGCTTCTGTCTGATGTCCTCGGCCAGCTTATCTCCGGTAATGAGCTGCCTAAGTCTGGACTGGTCGAAGCTCAATACCTCCCCCCACAGTCCCTCGGGTTCAAGCAACGTCCTGACCATATCCTCACTAAAACCGGTCTTCTCAACCAGTTTATAGGTGACAGCATGCTCCCGACCAAAGACCCGGCTTAAACCCTCATTCTGACAGAAGTCAACAATCATCCGTCTTACCTCTTCAAGCTGGCACTCCAGTTCTTTTATCTCGGCCTGCAGAGAAACATACCTCTCAACAAGATCAGCTTCAGGTATACGGGACAGAGCCGCCTGCCGGTCTGAATCAAGACTGTTTCCCATATACTGATGGCGATAGTATGGACAGTGCTCCGGAAAATCACAGGGGCAATACTGGTTTTCGACAGCAGGAAACCGGTTACCGGCAATGTTCTCCGCCACCTCCACTACCAGCCGCCTGGCTTTCTCAAGCTGCGATCCCTGCCTCGGCTGACAACTACAGGGAGTATTCGACCTTAAGTGATACAGTGTTAGCTTCTCCACCGGAAGATGCCAGAGTTGCTCGGCCGCCAGTTGATACAACGTGAGCTGCAGGTTACTCCCCAGGTATTCGCTGGAAAACAACTCCTGGTTTGATTTGTAATCAACTATGGACAAGCCACCGCTATCCAGTTTGTCCACCCGGTCAATAAAGCCTCTCAGCTTGATACCATCGATATCGATATAAAACATCTTCTCGATAGCCAGCGGCATTCTAAAATCAGCGCTGTGAATCCTCCAGAAACCGATCAGTATCTCTCTACCATAGGACTGATAATTCTCTTCTTCCTCAGCGGATTGATACCCTTCAGAAAGCCAGCTTTGCTGATAATAGTCGAGTAGCTCATCCAGCGACGGCGGTGGCGGCACCTTGACCCTGAAGAAATACTCGGCGCACAGATGAAGGACTGAACCAAAGCTAAAATACCCCTTCTCCTTAGGCTTCAATCCATCGATATACTGCAGCCGGTAAAGCAGAGGGCAGCTCTGGTAGGTAGCAATCTGAGTATAGCTTAACGGTCTCATATCTTCCCCTTCTACATTCTAACAATGCCGGAGAGAATATTTCCAGCGCGGCATCACTAACCTGTCGGGCAACTCCCGTTTTGATAGACGGTATATCCATTATGCTATTATATATAAATGGACAATATATCAGTAATAGCCGCTTTTGTCGCCGGGCTAACCTCTTTCCTGTTGCCCTGTGTACTGCCCCTGGCCCCGATATATATGGCTATCCTGGCCGGTCCGGAAATTCTTGAGCCCGGAGCCGATAAAAAGAACGTCCGGATATTTCTTCACTCCCTTACTTTCGTCGCCGGTTTTAGCGTAGTATTCATCGGACTGGGTGCCGGGGCCGGCCTGGCCGGCCTGGCCATCAGTATCAACTTCTTCCTAATCAAACAGGTTGCCGGTATACTACTGATAGTCTTCGGGGCACTCTTTCTGCTATCCCAGAAGGTGCCGCAGCTAAATTTCCAGAAGCGGCTTACCCCGTCTCAAAGCACTAAGACCGGTTACATACGCTCCTTTGCCACCGGCGCCATATTCTCAATGTCTTCGATGACCTGCGCCACCTACATACTGGGAGGCATCTTAATGCTAGCCGCAGCTTCGGCCACCGCCTGGCGCGGTGCCTATCTGCTGGCGATATACTCCCTCGGCCTGGGCATACCATTTCTGATAATCGGAGCCGCCTTCGAACGGATAACACCGCTACTGAAGCGCATACAACATCACTCCAGAGCAGTATATATTACCAGCGGCGCCGTACTGATAGTCCTGGGAATATTGGTCACAACGGGCAGACTTACTTTGTTAACCGGAGCAATTTAGTAGTAGAATTAAATGATAAACAGGAGACTAAGATTGAGCAAACTACCAAGAATAATGCTGACAGTAATACTGGCCTCTCTCAGTCTGGGGCTAGTGATATCCGGATGTTCCGGCGGTTCCCCAACCGATGCGATGGCAGTAGGCAGGAAAGCACCCGAATTTGAACTGCCCAATGCGGATGGTGAGTTCGTATCTCTAAGCGCCTTCAACGGCAGCCCGATACTGATCAACTTCTGGTATACCGGCTGTCCTCCTTGCCGTAACGAGATACCCTACTTGCATCAGGTTTATAGTGAAATGCAGGGGAGGGGGCTGGTAATACTTGCGATTAATGTCGGCGATAGCTCCGGTGCGGTAAGACAGTTCCTCGAGAACAACGGGATTGCCCCTTTTCTTAATACCGTGCTGTTTGACAGCAAAGGTGATACCGTTAAGCAATACAGCGTTCAATGGTACCCGACCAGCTTCTTTATTGACCGGGATGGGATAATTCGAGAAAAAGTAATCGGTGGCTTCCAGAGTAAAGAAGCTATCGAAAAGAGGCTGGACAGTATTATTTCATAGTCGTCGGTGATGATTGCCGCAGGTCGCTTAGTTATCAGTCGAAAAGAGGTTAGCTATGAGTGATGTTTTAGATGAAGCCCACGGGATAATCCAGTGTAAGGAATGTCCCTGGTACAAGTCATGCATTATGCCGATGAGGTTTACTGCCGAGGATATCCGCCGGCAGCTTCAGCAGTCAGTATCCGGAATGGACTCCTCGCAACCCCCCGATATAAACATGCAGAACCTTATGTCAAGCATGGCGATTGCCGCCCAGAACTCACTGCTGGAAGGCTGCCCGATATTTATCGAGCGTCTGCGTAATAACCCTAACCTCGCCCAGCGTATCAAGGAGATAATGCAGAACTGGGGGAAAGAAGAGGAAAACAAGGGCTAAGACTAATCCGCCACAACAAATCCTTAACACCAGTACCGGCGCTGCCCTATCGCCGATGGTAGGCTTCCACAACTAGACAGACTCTGATGACATATATTATAATGAGTGTCGGTGAGCTTACTTCACCAAAATGACTTCAGTAAACTACCTCTACTCCGGTCAAACTGCTTTACGTTAACTAAGGTAAACAACGAATACCGCAGAGGTGTGATTCGAATAGGACTGAGAGCATGTCTGACAGTCAATACCTAGCCTTGATTACTACCAAATTACCGGTTATTCCTGATGAGACAAACGCACTTTAAACAAACTTGAGTAGCGAGAAAAGGAGACGACTATGGCCGATGGAAGCATGACCGAAGAAAAAATAGACTTTAGCGTAATCGATGCCATCGCCCGTAAACACAGCGTGGAACGGGGTGCCGTAATACCGATTCTACAAGAGGTTCAGGATACGCTCGGCTATGTACCCAAGGCAGCGATACAGCGGGTAGCCGACGACATCGATGTTCCCGCCAGTGAGATATACGGCATCGTCACATTCTATGCTCAATTCCGTCTCGAACCGCTCGGCAAATACTTGATTAAGGTCTGCCACGGTACCGCATGTCACCTGTGCGGTGCCGAGATGGTAGCTGATACCATCGCCCAGGTTACCGGTGCCAAGGAAGGAGCAACCAGCGAGGACAAGATGTTTACCGTCGAACGGGTCGCCTGTCTCGGCTGCTGCAGTCTGGCCCCCTGTATTATGATTAACGGCGATACCCACGGACGGCTTACTCCGGAATCTATCGACAAGACAATGCAAGAAATCCGGAAAAAAGAAGCGGCCTCTGCAGGTTAAGTCATCTTCAAATATACATCCCGGACATGATAGGAGGAACTGATGTCCTTAGCAAAAGAAGAAAAGTGGACAATAAAGATAGGGCTCGCCTCCTGCGGCATAGCCGCCGGGGCAAGAAAGGTATACGACGCTTTCAAAACTCAGCTTAAAGACAAGGGGCTCAATGTAGTGATTAAGCAGACCGGGTGCATGGGTATGTGCTATAATGAGGCCCTGATTGAGGTCATCTCACCTCAAAACGAAAGCACATTCTACAGTAAGGTTACCCCGGATAAGGTCGAACGCATCATCAATGATCATATCGCCCGGAGTACCCCGGTCACCGAATGGATTATCCCGCAGAAAGAGCTAAAAAGTCTAATGGCGAAGCAGAAAAGGGTTGTGCTGCGTAACTGCGGTATAATCGATCCTGAGTCGCTTGAAGATTATCTGGCTGCTGACGGCTACAAAGCACTGGAGAAGGTGCTAAACAGCATGGCCCCCCAGGAGGTAATCGATGAGATTACTACCTCCGGTCTCAGGGGTAGAGGTGGCGCCGGCTTTCCTACCGGCGTCAAGTGGGGCTTCGCCCGCAAAGCAGAAGGAGAACCAAAATACATCGTCTGCAATGCCGATGAAGGCGACCCGGGCGCATTCATGGACAGGAGTGTCCTGGAAAGCGACCCGCATACCGTCATCGAAGGCATGCTAATCGCCGGCTACGCTGTCGGCGCGTCAGAAGGCTATTTCTACATAAGAGCAGAGTACCCGCTGGCAATCAAACGCCTGGAAATAGCGCTGGCTAAAGCCATAGAGAAGGGGTTTATCGGAGAAAATATCAAGGGATCCGGTTTCAGCTTTAATATCAAGATTAGACAGGGAGCCGGCGCCTTCGTCTGTGGTGAAGAGACCGCACTATTAATGTCCATAGAGGGGAAACGGGGTATGCCCAGGGTCCGCCCACCCTTCCCGGCCAACTCGGGTCTATGGGAGAAGCCAACCACCATCAATAATGTCGAGACTCTGGCCAATGTTGCCTGGATTATCCTACACGGCGCCAGCGCCTTCAACAGCTACGGCACCGAAAAAAGCAAGGGGACCAAGGTCTTTGCCCTCGCCGGCAAGGTAGCCCACGGCGGTCTGATCGAGGTACCCATGGGAATAACACTCAAGGAAGTCGTCTTTGATGTCGGCGGTGGGACCTCAAGCGGCCTGGAATTCAAGGCAATCCAGATCGGGGGGCCATCCGGCGGTGTTATCCCGGCCAGCATGGCAGACACCCAGGTAGACTACGAATCGGTAACTAAAACCGGTGCCATTATGGGCTCCGGCGGCCTGATAGTAATGGATGAGTCCAGTTGTATGGTAGACATCACCAAGTTCTTCCTTAACTTTACCCAGGAGGAATCCTGCGGTAAATGCACATTCTGCCGCATCGGCACCCTTCGCATGCTGGAAACGCTGAAGCGGATTGCTAACGGCGAAGGAAAGGAAGAAGATATCGAGCTCCTTGAGGAGCTGGCTCATACTGTAAAACGGGCTTCACTATGCGGGCTGGGGCAGACAGCACCCAACCCGGTATTGACCACGATTAAATACTTCCGTGACGAGTACGAAGAGCATATCCGCGACCATAAATGCCGCGCCAAGAAATGCCAGGCATTGATTACCTACGAGGTTATCTCGGAAAAGTGCCCCGGCTGCGGGGTATGTGCCAAGTACTGTCCTACCAAGGCTATTTCCGGAGAGAGGAAAAAGCCCTTTGTTATTGACCAGGAAAAGTGTATTCGCTGTGGATTATGCATGAATGTGTGTCGTCTCGACGCCATATCGGTCCAGTAAGGAGAGGAAAATGCCCAAAGTCGCATTTACGTTGAATGGGAAAAGGATTGAAGCAGAGGTCGGAACCACTATTCTGGAAGCGGCCGAGCAGCAGGGAATTAGACTACCCACCCTGTGCCATGACTCACGCCTTAAGCCTACTGCCGCCTGTCGCCTCTGCCTGGTGGAGGTAGAAAAAGCGCGCGGGCCGATGCCGGCCTGTACCACACCGATAACCGAAGGTATGGCAATCAGAACCGCCAGCGATGACCTAAGCAACATGCGCCGCATGGCCCTGGAGCTGATCCTCTCCGACCACTATGGTGACTGTATTGCACCCTGCAAGCTAACCTGCCCGGCAGGCATAGACATTCAGGGCCATATCGCCCTTACTGCCCAGGGCAAATATCGGGAAGCACTGGCTCTAATCAAGGAATCCAACCCGCTGCCCCTGGTCTGCGGCCGGGTGTGCCCCCGTTTCTGCGAAACCGAGTGCCGCCGCAACCGGGTAGATGAACCAGTAGCAATAAACTCGTTAAAGCGATTCGTCGCCGACTACGATATGAATAGCAAGGACCAATACCTGCCGGAACCCAAACCGGCAACAGGCCGCCGTGTTGCTATCATCGGCGGAGGTCCGGCCGGTCTGACCGCCGCTTACTACCTCGGGCTGGAAGGACACACAGTAACCATTCTTGAAGCCAGTCCCGAGCTCGGGGGAATGCTGAGATACGGTATTCCCGAATACCGGTTACCCAAAGCAATTTTGGACAAAGAAATAGCTGCTATCACACGCCTGTGTCACAAAGTCCGCTGCAACGCCTCACTGGGCAAAGACTTTACTATCGAAAGCCTCAAGAAAACAGGTTACGAGGCAATCTTTATCGCCATCGGAGCACAAGCCAATCAGAAAATGAGAATCGAAGGGGAAAACCTGCCCGGTGTACTCTCCGGAATCGAATTCTTAAGAGATGTAACCCTGGGTAATAAGGTATCCCTGGGTAATAAGATAGCCGTAATCGGCGGTGGCAACACCGCAATGGATGTCGCCCGTACCGCCGTCAGACTGGGGGTAAAAGAAGTAAATGTCGTCTACCGCCGCTCCAGATTGGAGATGCCAGCTAATGCCGAGGAAATAGAACAGGCTGAGGAAGAAGGGGTCCACTTCCAGTTCCTGACCGCCCCGGTAAAGGCCAGCGCCAGAGCAGGCAAAGTCGCTGCTATGGAATGTATCAAGATGGCGCTTGGTGAGCCGGACAGTTCAGGCCGGCGCCGCCCCGAGCCGATAGCCGGCTCCGAATTCACGATGGAGGTGGATAATATTATCGCCGCCATCGGGCAGGCCATGGATAATCCCAACCTGGACCGGGACAGCCAGATCGAAATCAGCAAGAGAAACTACATCAGTATCAATGATGAGAATATGGCTACCTCCGTAGCCGGAGTATTCTCCGGTGGCGACTGTACCTCAGGACCAGCCACTGCAGTTGAGGCTATCGGCGCAGGGAGGAGAGCAGCCAGTTCAATAAACAAATACCTCAGCGGACAGCCGGTAGTACCGGATGTGAAAAGCTACAGCTGTAGCAAGGGTGAGCTGGAAGATATCGACTCCACCGATTTCGCCGATGTCGAGCGCATTGCCAGAACCAAACAAGCTACCCTCGATCCGGAAGAGCGTAAGAAGAGCTTTGCCGAGATGGAGTTCACCCTCAGCGAGAAAAAGGCGCTCAAGGAAGCGGAACGCTGCCTCGGCTGTGGCTGCCATGCCAGATTCGACTGCAAGCTGCGTGAGCTAGCGACCGAGTATCAGGTAAACGATGCCCACTACGCCGGCGCAAAACACCACCTGCCCATTAACAAGAGCGAGCATCCGTTTATCTTAAGAGACCAGAATAAGTGTATTCTGTGTGGCAGGTGCATCCGGATATGTAGCGAGATTAAAGGGCTCAGCGTCTTCGGCTTTGTGGAGCGAGGCTTTGAGACCAGAGTTGAACCGACGCTGGGTATGCCGTTATCCGAAACGAGCTGTGACTCCTGCGGTCTGTGTGTTTCCACCTGTCCTACCGGAGCGTTGGGAACAAAAGCACCACTGCCCGAGATATTAACCGACTAACAGACCGGTAAGCAACGCAGCATAAAACGGTATCGGCTGAATTACCGATGAAGTAATTAAGCTGTATCCGGCTTTATTCCGACCCCCTTAAACCAGGTGTAGAAAAAGGTACCGCCGGGAGATTCCGCAGTATGGCGCAGGTCATCGATACCTTTCCGCCAGGTTACTTCGGCAATAAGCCCCAGATTGAGTGCCTGTTCTCTCGCCGTTTCAAGCATCGGCACCATAATCTTGCCGACCCCATCGTTCATCAGTCGAGGGTTGCTGCCATCGGCATACAGCCAGCGGGGTAAGACGTATCCGATGTCGAAGCCGGACTGTTCCAGCAGCGGGTATAGCTGGCGACCGATCAGGGGATTATGGTCAAGGTGTTTCTGCACATCTATCAGACACTGCCATACCTTACGGGACTCAGCCGTCTCCGGATACCAGAAACATGATCCATGGTCGCCCTCAATTACCGTTATCGTACCCCCCTTCTTAAGCACCCTCTTCAACTCGATAAGTGCATCAACCGGTCGGTCAAGATGCTCCAAGACAAAGCAGACAAAGACATGATCAAAAATTCCTTCTCTAAACGGCAGGGTCAGAATATCAGACTGCTGTAGGGAAACGACCCCTATACCCTGATTATCGATAATGGCACCAGCCCTTCTGAGAGAGTCCAGAGAGATGTCTACCGATATGATTCTGGCACGGGGACTGCGTCTGGCCAGGATCACCGTCTGTGCACCGATGCCGCAGCCGGCTTCTAATATCAGATTACCAGCGGGGTAGCTGGTATCAGAATGCAGCAGATTCTCAATAATCAGGGACTGCTCACGCAGCCGTTGCGCCTCCCTTTCCGAATAACCGTGCACATACCGATGCATATATCACTCCTTCACAAACAGACGCTACCCACATAATTATACAGACCATCCGCCTAATTACCAAACCGAAGGACATTCGTGGCGACGATAGATACCGGAGTCATAGTTTCTTGATAAGCAAACCCGACGGTGATAAAATATACCTAGGAAATACGCACAGAAAAAACAACAAAATTACAGCAGAGGGGGCATAAAAGATGAAAACTGGCACTTGGAAGGTCAAGACCGGGCTGGCGCAAATGCTGAAGGGGGGAGTGATCATGGACGTGGTTACCCCCGAGCATGCCAGGATAGCCCAGGAAGCCGGTGCCTGTGCTGTAATGGCACTGGAGAGAGTACCCGCTGACATTCGTGCCGCTGGTGGAGTAGCCCGCATGGCCGACCCGACCGTTATCGAAAACATTAAGAAGGCCGTCTCAATACCGGTAATGGCAAAATGCCGCATCGGTCATTTCGTAGAGGCCCAGGCACTGGAGGCACTCGGTATCGATTACATCGACGAGTCGGAAGTGCTTACTCCTGCCGACGAAGCACACCATATCTGGAAACACGACTTCAAGGTACCCTTTGTCTGCGGCTGTCGCAACCTAGGCGAGGCGCTGCGCCGCCTTGGCGAAGGGGCTGCCATGATACGGACTAAAGGAGAGGCAGGCACCGGTAATGTTGTCGAAGCCGTCAGACACATGCGAGCGGTCACGGATGCTATTCGTAAACTGGTAAATATGCCCGAGGAAGAACTGATGGCAGAGGCCAAGGAAATAGGTGCCCCTTTCGAACTGGTCCAGGAGATACATAAAACGGGGAAACTGCCGGTAGTCAACTTTGCCGCCGGCGGTGTAGCTACCCCGGCTGATGCCGCCCTGATGATGCAGCTGGGCGCCGACGGGGTCTTTGTCGGCTCCGGTATCTTTAAGTCTGCCAAACCCGAGGTCATGGCCAAGGCCATCGTCAAGGCGACCACCCACTATCAGGACGCCGCAATCATCGCCGAGGTCTCCAAGAACCTGGGCGAAGCCATGCCCGGGCTGGATATCAAGCAAATCCCCACCGAAGAACTGCTGGCATCCCGAGGCTGGTAAGATGAGAATAGGTGTCCTTGCTATGCAGGGAGCCTTTGCCGAACACATAGCCATGCTGCGCCAGCTAAAGGTAGAAGCACTACCTGTCCGTCTACCCTCGGAGCTTGAGAATATGGACGGGTTGGTTATCCCGGGTGGAGAAAGTACCTCTATCGGTCGTCTGATAGCAGCCTATAAGCTGGCCGACGAGGTGAAAAAGTTTGCCGAGAGAGGGCTACCCATATTTGGCACCTGCGCCGGAATGATACTACTCGCCAGAGAAATCTCAGAATCCGACGTCGAACCCCTGGGGCTGATGGACATCACAGTCAGACGTAATGCCTTCGGACGACAGAAGGACAGCTTTGAGGCTGAGCTGGATATACCGGCGCTGGGAGAAAAACCCTTCCTTGGCATCTTCATCCGTGCTCCCTTAATCGAGAAGGTCAATGGCAAAACCGAGATACTGGCCAGGCTGGGCGACGGTACCATCGTCGCCGCCAGGCAGGGCAAACTACTGGCGGCTGCTTTCCACCCCGAGCTGACCGACGATCTGAGATTTCATCAGTATTTTTTAGATATTGCTGCCGAGAGCAATAAATCCTAAACAGGGGAACACCTTTGCAAAAGGTTATGCAAAAGGTTATCACCGATGACCTGGATGCTTTGCTCAACATCCTACCGCCACACATTCGTCAGCCGCTATGCGACCAAGGGAACAACAGTGATCTGCTGGAAGTAGTCCTTGATCTGGGCCGGCCTGCAGAAGCCCGTTTTCCGGCGCGGGAAATAATCCTTAACCCCAAAGAAATTGACGAAGCCGACCTTGATTACGTCGTCTCACGTATCGGTACTTTCGGCGATGACAACCGGGCCGGCATTGAGCGCACGCTGCATCGCATCTCCGCTATCCGCAACCGCAAACGGCGTATCGTCGGACTCACCTGCCGTGTGGGACGGGCTGTCTTCGGCACAATAAAGATTATCGAAGACCTCGTCGAGACCGGCAAGGGCGTTCTCCTCTTGGGTGGTCCCGGAGTAGGCAAAACCACCATGCTCCGTGAGGTTGCCCGGGTACTCGCTGACGAATTCGGGAAACGGGTTATCATTGTCGACACCTCAAATGAAATCGCCGGCGACGGCGATATTCCCCACCCGGCTATCGGACACGCCCGCCGGATGCAGGTAGCCACCCCTACCAAGCAACACGCCGTAATGATTGAGGCGGTGGAGAACCATATGCCCGAGGTAATCGTAATCGATGAAATCGGTACCGAACTCGAGGCACAGGCAGCCCGCACTATTGCCGAGCGCGGCGTGCAGCTAATCGCCACCGCCCACGGAAACACACTGGAGAATCTAATGATGAACCCTACCCTCTGCGACCTCATCGGCGGCATCCAGTCGGTAACCCTGGGCGACGAAGAAGCCAAGCGAAGGGGCACCCGGAAATCGATCCTGGAACGCACTTCGTCACCAACCTTTGATATCGTTGTTGAAATTCAGGGCTGGGACAGGGTAGCCATCCGCCCCGACGTTGGCGAGGCGGTCGACGCTATCCTGCGCGGCCAGGTGCTGGATATCGAAACCCGCTGGCTGGACGAAAAGGGTGAGATCAGGATAGCAAAGCAAGTCCCGGCAACCACCTCGACAAGAACATCCAGAGCCAGACAACCCCTCAAGAAAAATGAGCCGGCGAAGGTTTACCTCTACGGGATAAACCGGGGGCGGCTGGAACAAATTACCAAAGAGATGCAGCTAGAACTGGATATAGTGCAAAACTTGAGCGAGGCTAATCTTTTTATCACTTCGAAAAACTACTTTCGCCGTAAGCCGCAAAAGGTGAGGGATGCCGAAGCGGCTAACCTGCCTCTCTATGTCTTAAGAAGCAATACCCCGGCTCAGATGAGACAACTTTTGACTGACATCTACCCGGTAGAGAATCAGGACAAATCAAATTCCTTAAAGCGTGCCTTAGGTGAGGCGGAAGAAGCGGTTACCCAGGTAAAGGAAGGGGAGCAAGAAGGAATAGAACTCAGTCCGCAGAGCGCTTACATACGTCGCCTGCAGCATCTGATAGCGGGACGAAACGACTTGCTCTCCCAGAGCACCGGCAAAGACCCCAACCGCAGGGTGAGGATTTATCGGTAAGCGGAGAGGGAAACAGGATAATGGGCCACCGAATAATATAAATGAGGTAGTTATGTCCCTGTTCATCACCTTCGAGGGAGGAGAAGGAAGCGGCAAGAGCGTTCAGTCTAAACTACTATACCGGAGACTGTCGCACCTGTCCATTCCGACCATCCTGACCTACGAACCCGGCGGTACGCCGCTGGGCAAGAAGCTGGGCCGCTGGTTGAAATGGACTGATGATAAGGATATCACACCGCTGGTCGAGCTGCTACTGTTTAACGCCGCCCGCGCCCAATCGGTAACCGAGGTAATCATACCCGGCCTGAAAAATGGCAAAGTCGTTATCAGCGACCGCTATGCCGATTCTACCACAGTATATCAGGGATATGGACGGGGGCTGGATATGGCAACCGTCAAAGCTACCAATAACGCCGCTACTCAAGGGCTTAAACCGGAACTGACCGTCCTTCTCGACATACCCACCGAATTGGGACTTACCCGCAAGAAGGGCAGCCAGCGAGACCGCTTCGAACAGGAAGAGCTAGCCTTTCACCACAGGATAAGGGAGGGCTACCTCAAGCTGGCTGCTGACGAACCTGAACGCTGGCTGGTCGTAGACGCCACACAGAGCAGGGAGAAGGTGGCCGGGGCTATCTGGCAACGGGTAAGCGAGCTGCTGGGCCAAGAGAGTGACTGAAAAAAAGATGTCCGGTAAGCGAGTGGTTGTGGCGATGAGCGGCGGAGTGGACTCTCTAATGGCAGCCGCCCTGCTCAATGAGGCCGGCAATCAAACAAGCGGCGTTTATTTGAAGCTATGGAAAGGCCCCGATCAGGAAAAGAATATCGCTGCCCTCAGAGATAACTGCCGGGGGCTGGCAATCCCCCTCCGGATACTCAATCTGGAAGAAGAGTTCCAGGAGCTTATAATCGACTACTTCTGTCTGGAGTACAACCGCGGCCGGACACCAAACCCCTGTACTATCTGCAACCAAAGAATCAAGTTCGGGCTGCTGCTCGACAGGGTAATGGAAATGGGAGCCGACTATCTGGCTACCGGCCACTACGCCCGCATCGAGTCCTCCGGGGAAGGGCATCATCTCCTCGAAGGGGCAGACCCGACCAAAGACCAGTCCTATTTCCTCTACCGGCTCGGGCAACGGGAACTGAAGCACCTGCTCTTCCCTCTGGGTAGCCTCCACAAATCCGAGGTTAGGCAGATGGCCGCCCGGCGCGGCCTGGCTACTGACAGCCCGCGGGAGAGCCAGGACATCTGCTTCATACCGGGTAATGACTATCGCCAGTTTTTGGCCGGGCACATCACCACAAAACCCGGGGATATTACCGACGCGGAGGGTAACGTCCTGGGCAGACACAACGGCATGGCTCTCTACACCGTAGGGCAAAGGCAGGGACTGGGCTTAAGCTCGAAGGAAAGGCTTTATGTGCTCAAGCTTGATCCCAACACCAACAGAGTAATAGTCGGCACCAGCAACCAGCTGGTAGGCAACAGGCTTAACGCCAGCCGGCTCAGCTGGATCAGGGGAGTACCACCGCAAGAGACACGCAGAATAACGGCTAAAATCCGCTACGGCTCAGCCCGGGCAGCCGCCAGGTTATGCCTAGAGGGTAATACCGCCAAGGTCACCTTCAATAAGCCCCAGAGCGCAATTACCCCGGGGCAGGATGTCGTTTTCTACCAGGGCAGTGAGGTGCTGGGCGGGGGTATAATAGAAGTAGAGGAAAGCAAAGGGCGTGATATTCCGATCTAATAAACCATCCTTTATCGAGGAAGAACTTCTCAGGGCAAATGGCTACCAGCTTGTTGCCGGCGTTGATGAAGCCGGCCGGGGTGCACTGGCCGGTCCGGTAGCCGCCGCCGCCGTGATACTACCCGCCCGGATAGATACTCCCTGGCAGGATGAGGTAAGGGACTCCAAGCAGCTAAGTCCGGCCCGAAGGGAGTACCTCTTTCAGCACATCAGGGAAACTGCTATTGCGGCAGGCATCGGACTGGTGCCACCTGAGACGATCGACTCACAGGGAATAGTCAAGGCAACGAAACTCGCCATGAAAATAGCTATTGAGCAACTCGCACCAGCGCCCGACTATCTTATTATCGACTATCTAATCCTCCCCGAGATATCCCTGCCGCAAAAGGGGATCACCAACGGCGACCGGCTATGCTTCTCCATTGCCTGCGCCTCTATCATCGCCAAGGTGGCCCGCGACCGTTTTATGATTCGGCTGGATGATACCTACCCCGGCTACGGGCTGGCCAGACACAAGGGCTATGGAACAAGGGAACACCTTTTCCGCCTCAGCCAGATGGGAACCTGCCCGATTCACCGCCACTCCTTCAGGCCGGTCAGGCAGGTAAGCGAACTATGAAACGCAGAGAGACCGGTATCCTGGGGGAAAGAATAGCCCACGACTTCCTCAAAAAACGCGGCTATCACATTCTGGAGACCAACTACCGCTGTCCGCGAGGAGAGATTGATATCATCGCCAGGCATAAGGACTACCTTGTCTTTATCGAAGTAAGAACCAAAAGGAGCCTCGGCTTCGGCAGTCCGGAGGAATCAATTACTCCGGTCAAGAAGGAAAGGTTGAGAACAACCGCCCTTCACTACCGGCAGAGCCACCGTAATCTACCATCGCTATGGCGTATTGATATCGTAGCGATAGAGCTAGACGAAAAAAGCAAGCCGTCCCGCATCGAGCTTATTGATAATGCAGTGGGTGAGGACTAAGGCATATCTCTTTACCACCTGCTTCCAATTATGTTAGAATTAGCCGCCAGTGACGATGAATATGCCCCCGACAAAAGCGCTGCCACAACAGATACTACGTATTATCGACGTCAACCTGAACCGTGCCAGTGAGGGACTCCGGGTCATCGAAGACGTAGCCCGCCTGGTGCTTAACGACGCCGCTATAAGCGGGCAGATAAAAACGATGCGTCACAGGATAGTCGAAGGCGACCTGACACTTAACAAACATCTCGTCGGAGCCCGAGACGCCAGGGGCGATGTAGGTATCAACCTGAAAACACCGGGACAGGCAGGAGAGAAAGATATGCCGCTGGTGCTGGTGGCTAATTCAAGGAGAGTTCAGGAATCATTACGAACCATAGAGGAGCTTACCCGGACCGGCGGAATCGACCTCGGGTTAGACCCGGAGAGCTTCAAGCAGTCCCGGTTCGAGCTTTACACGATAGAACAAGAGATGCTCTCTCGCCTGCTGCGGCAGGACAAGGCAAAGCTTATCCGCGGGCTCTGCGCTATTATCGATACCCAGGCCCTCAAAGGGCGTCTACACCATGAAGTGGCCGAGCAGGTAATTCATGGTGGGGCCAGGGTTGTCCAACTAAGGGACAAGGTCCTGCCTAAAAAGGAGCTGCTACCTATCGCTATCAAACTTAAAGAGCTATGCGCAGGGCACAACGTGCTCTTTATCATTAACGACCACCTCGATATTGCTTTAGCCAGCGACGCCGACGGGGTACACCTGGGGCAGAACGATCTACCCGTCCGGGTAGCCCGCCGGTTACTGCCGATAGACAAAATCCTGGGCTGTTCGACAAACACACTGGAGCAGGCCCTTACCGCCGAAGCGGACGGGGCTGACTATATCGGGGTCGGCTCCATCTACCCGACCTCATCGAAAGAAACGGCGGTTATCGTTGAACCGGAAAGGCTGCGACAGATGAGGCGGGCGGTGAGCCTGCCGATAATAGCCATCGGCGGCATCAACGAAGATAATGCGGCTGAGGTAATTTCTGCCGGTGCCGACGCGATAGCCGTAATCAGCGCTATACTCAAGACGGAATCCCCTGAAAAAGCAGCCCGGCAAATAGTAGCCCGAATCGAGGCGGCCGATGACTAGAGCTAGACTGACCGATAACCTGGATGCAATCGCCGAGCAAATCCGGCTGAGCTTCACGGCTAAAGACGCCGCTAGGGAAAAATTACTGCCCCTCTGTCGCGAAGTAATTCGCTACTCCTCAACCGCCATCCGCACCCTACACCGTCAGGAGTTTGACACGGCTAAGGAGATACTTGGCTCAGCGGCCAGTCTGCTTAATGAAGCCAAGCTGGCGACCAATCAGAATAACGATCTCAGCAACACCGGCTTTTTCCGGGATGCCCAAAAGGAATTTGCCGAAGCCGCCATCACCCTTGCTCTGGTGACCGGAAAACAGGTTCCCACTCCCGATGAATTGGATACGGAATTCGCTGCCTATCTGAACGGAATGGGGGAAGCCGTCGGCGAGCTAAGACGCTTTATACTGGACGGTATAAGAAGGGAGGACTTATCACGTGGCGAGGAGTTACTGGAAGCCATGGATGATATCTACAATGTGCTGGTCACCATGGACTTTCCCGATGCGATCACCGCCGGACTGCGCCGCACTACCGATATGGTACGCGGCGTCCTGGAAAGGACACGCAGCGACCTGACCATGATAATGAGGCAGAACAAGCTTGAGGCAAAGTTAAGAATATTCGGGGAGAACCTCAAGGATCGTAAACACTAATTCCAAGAGAGGAGATTTGGTCAATGAACCCAATAATAATCGCCCTAATCTGCGGCGGTATCGGAATTGGTATTGCCGGCTTTATGGCACGCTATGTCCTGAAGCAAGACCAGGGCTCGGAGCGGATAAGACAGATATCAACCGCAATCAAGGAAGGGGCTCTTGCCTTTATCGGTAGAGAATACCGCATACTGGCGATATTCATCACCGTGGTCGCCATCGTCCTCGGTGTTGTTCCCATGCTCGGCTGGTGGGTATCGGTGGTATTTGTCTGCGGCGCCGTCACCTCGGCACTGGCCGGATTCATCGGCATGAGCATTGCCGTCAGAGCCAACAGCCGCACCGCTGCTGCCGCACAGAAGAGTTTGAACGACGGCCTACGGGTAGCCTTCCGTAGCGGGGCAGTAATGGGGCTATGTGTCGTTGGTATCGGTATCATCAGTATGAGCATACTCTACTTCACCTTCGGCAGTAATCCTGATATTCTGCTCAAGGTTATTCCTGCCTTTGGTTTCGGCGCCTCTGGAGTAGCCATCTTTGCCAGAGTCGGCGGCGGTATATTCACCAAGGCTGCCGACACCGGCGCCGACATCGTGGGTAAGGTTGAAGCGAACATACCCGAGGATGACCCGCGCAACGCCGCCGTCATTGCCGACTTCGTCGGAGACAACGTCGGTGATGTCGCCGGCATGGGTGCCGACCTTTACGAGTCCTACGTTGACTCGATTATTGCCACTATGGCACTGGGTACGATAGCCGTTTTCTCCACCCATCTGGTACCCGATCTAACCACCGCCTGGTTCCTGCCCATGTTGGTAGCTGGCGGCGGTATTATCGCCTCCATCATCGGTATATTCGCGGTAAGGGTCGGCAAAGCGAAAGCAGCGATGGGGGCTCTACTTAACGCCCTGCGACGCGGTACGGTGATATCTTCAATCCTCACCGGCGTCTTCGCTTTCCTGGCAGTATATTTCCTGGGCGCCAGTATCAACATCTTCTGGGCAATTCTGGCCGGTCTCGTCGCCGGTGTTGCCATCGGAGAGAGCACCAACTACTTCACCTCCTATTCCTACAAACCAACGCTTAACATCGCCGAATCCGCTCAGACTGGAGCGGGAACACTACTGACCAGAGGCTTCGCCAACGGCCTGATGAGCAACCTGCCGCCTATCATAATCATCGTAGCGGCGATGCTGATCGCATACAAATTCGCCGGCATGTACGGCATTGCTATTGGCGGCGTCGGCATGTTGGCTACTCTTGGTATACAGGATGCCACTGACGCCTACGGACCGGTCGCCGACAACGCCGGTGGTATTGTCGAGATGAGCGACCTGCCCCACGAAATCAGAGAGCGCACCGATGCGCTAGACTCCCTAGGTAACACTACTGCCGCTACCGGCAAGGGTTTTGCCATCGGCGCTGCCGGACTGACTGCCCTGGCCCTGCTGCTCGCCTATACCCAGGCGGTAGGCATCAAGTTTGCCGAAATCAGTATGCTTGATCCACGTGTAATCGCCGGCATCTTCCTGGGGGCAATGATACCGGCCATATTCTGCGCGATGACACTGACTTCAGTCGGCAAAGCCAGCTTCTCGATAGTCAACGAGGTCCGCCGGCAGTTTCGTGAAATACCCGGGTTGATGGAAGGGAAAGGGAAAGCGGAATACGGCAAGTGCGTGGACATCTGCACCAAATCTGCCATCCGGCAGATGATTGCCCCCGGCATCATGACCATCGTTACCCCCATCGTGGTTGGTTTACTACTGGGGAAAGTTGCTCTGGGCGGGTTCCTAATCGGGGCAGTGGTCTGCGGTTTTATACTGGCGGTTACCTTTGCCAACGCCGGCGGATCCTGGGACAACGCCAAGAAATGGATAGAAACCGGTGCCTTCGGTGGCAAGGGCTCCGATGCCCATAAGGCATCCGTAGTCGGTGATACGGTAGGCGATCCCATGAAGGATACCTCAGGGCCATCACTGAATATTATGATAAAGCTGATGTCAATCGTAGCCCTGGTGCTGGCTCCGGTACTGATCCACTTCAGCGGAGTAATCTAAAAAGCCCGTAAGTTGGACAGGAAGGGATTATCCCTGCGCTCGGCGGCAATGGTGGTGTTTTCACCGTGACCGGGATAAACAACGGTATGATCATCCAGAACGAGGAGTTTGCTGCGGATGCTCTCCAAAAGCTGGCTGTGATTGCCGCCGGGCAGGTCCGACCTGCCGATACTACAGTTAAACAGGGAATCACCGCTGAAGACCACCCCATCCCTGAGCAGACAAATGCCGCCGGCAGTATGGCCCGGGGTATGCAGGACCTCGAAGTGCATGCCAGCGATGTCGAGGGTATCCCCATCATGAAGTAAGCGGTCCGGGGTGGGGGGATGGGGATAGAAGAGACCAAAGATTAAACCTGAAGAACGGTAGCGATCAAAATTAGCGTCATCGATATGAATCGCCACCTCAGCATTGGTGGCTTCCTTGACTTCTTTCAACGCCCCGGCATGATCGATATGCCCGTGGGTTAGCAGAATTAGTTTTATGTCAAGCCCAAGCTCATTGACCCTTCTCAGTATCTTCTTTGCCTCATCACCGGGGTCAATAATAATGCCCTCCCTGGTAGATTCATCACCGACGATATAACAGTTAGTGGCAAACGGCCCAACGACTAACTTCTCGACAATCACGCCGCACCTCTGATTAGTAAGGTCATTCTATTCTAGCATTAACGAGACTGGACAACAAGAATTCGCACTCTCCATACGGTGACATAAGGAGCCATCCGTAATCAACTACCACCGGAGCGAACTTTGCAATGATTGCTCCTTTTTAGCTACAATAGTGATTAAGGTACGCCCGATGGCTCGATTAGACCCCAGGAGTGTTGGTATTGAACAAAGAAAATCAGCCCAATGTCGATATGGACAAACTGGTCTCACTCTGCCGCCGGCGTGGCTTCATCTTCCCCAGCAGTGAAATCTACGGAGGACTGTCCAGCTGCTGGGACTATGGCCCGCTGGGCGTAGCGATGAAGCGAAACATCAAAGATGCCTGGTGGCGGGGAATGGTTCAGGAGAGAGACGATATGGTCGGTATCGACTCGAGTATCCTGATGCACCCCCGGATCTGGCAGGCCAGCGGACACCTAGAAGGGTTCTCTGATCCCCTTGCCGAGTGTAAAAGCTGCCACCAGCGATGGCGCACCGACCAGTTCGAGGGAGAGCACTGCCCGGAATGCGGAGGGGAACTCACCGAAACGCAGATGTTCAACCTGATGTTCAAGACCTTTATGGGACCTGTTGAGGAAGCCGCCAATATCGTCTACCTGCGCCCGGAGACCGCCCAGGGCATCTTCGTCAACTTCCAGAACGTAGTTAACACTACCAGGAAGAAGCTGCCCTTCGGCATCGCCCAGATAGGTAAATCCTTCCGAAACGAGATCACCACCGGCAACTTTATCTTCCGCAGCCGCGAGTTCGAGCAGATGGAAATCGAGTTCTTCGTCAAGCCGGGAACAGACAAGGAATGGTTCGACTACTGGCTCAGGGAATGCCTTGACTGGTACCTCAAACTTGGCATCAGGAAAGAAAACCTTAAGCTGCGTCAGCATATGAAGCACGAACTGGCCCACTACGCCCTGGATTGCTATGATATTGAATACCTCTTCCCGATGGGGTGGGCGGAACTGGAGGGCATCGCCAATCGCGGCGACTTTGACCTTAACCAGCATGCCAAGCACAGCGGCAAGAGCCTCTCATACTATGATGAGGAGAGTAAAGAACAGATTACCCCCTACGTTATTGAGCCTTCGGCGGGAGTTGACCGCGCCTTCCTGGCCTTCCTCTGTGACGCCTATGCCGAAGAGCCGGACAAGGACGAAACAAGAGTGCTGCTGCGCCTTCACCCCGACCTGGCACCAATCAAGGTAGCCATACTGCCGTTGAGCAAGAAGGAAAATGTAGCCCGGGTGGCTAAAGAGATTTATGCCGAGCTACGCCGTCACTGGATGGTAGACTATGACGATGCGCAGAGCATCGGACGTCGCTACCGGCGCCAGGATGAGATCGGCACCCCCCTCTGTGTTACCGTCGACTTCCAATCACTGGAAGACGGACAGGTTACCGTTCGGGAACGCGACAGTATGAACCAGATACGAGTTCCTATCAAGGAGTTGAAGGCAACCCTGACCGCTAAGCTCGGCGGCGAAGACCTCTTCACCCTGCCGCCCGGCGGAAAGATCTGGAAAGAGGAAAAAGGCTGATAAACGACGCCTCTGGCCAGACCTATTGCCGACACGGCCGGTAAGAGTCCTTCCGGTATAAGTTACCCCCCACTACCTCCCCCTATCATTTAAAAGGGAGTGCAAAATCTAGTTCATCACACCGTGCCCTTAATCATAAACTCTGGATAGAGTTCTACATTGTTTGTATGCCCCATGCTGTGTATAATTAGCCATACGAATAGGTTATTTTCAAGCAGGAACAGTAGGATATGGCAACAACAGAACACACAATAAACGATGTCCTTGCGGAAATCCTAACAGAAACTAGGAGTTTATGGAGATTTAGGGGAGTTGTAAGATCTGAAAATGTTGATGTTCTTAAGAGCAGAGGCAAGAGACCCGATATTTTAATCACTGAACCGAATGTTTCCCCAGTAATTGTAGAAACGGAAATTCTACCGGCAATTTCAGTTGAGTCAGATTCCAGACAACGCCTTGGTGATCACCTGACTCCATCTGGTCGGCGGATATTATCGTCGTTAGCAGTTAGACTACCGATTAGATTAAGGGACTTTTCAGGACAATCGCTGAAGGGCGAAATCCTCAATACATCTGACTTTGAGATGGCTCTTTATACCGGGGAAAGCCCGGAATCATATATACGCTGGCCGCAAAAGGGATGGGTACACGGTAATGCTACTGATTTATCGATTCTCATTCAGTCTGCGTCCGTGCCACCAGCGGTGGTTGAAGAGGCGGCAAATAAGCTCGTTGAGGGAGTGAGTGAAGCAGCAGCCCTCTTGGCGGATATGGCGGTAGCTCACCCCGGAGCGATAAAAAAGATTTGCGAGGAACTCCGTCAGCAAGACGGAGAACAAACTCGGAGAATGTCGACGACCATCTTGGCCAATGCGCTGGTATTCCATGAAAGTCTGGCTCGCGGCGATGGTGATTTGTATAATGTCCGGACGCTTGATGAACTACGATGCAAGCGCAGTGGTGTCAGTAAAAACGAGATGCTTGAAGACTGGAAGAGAATTCTGAAGGTCAATTACTGGCCGATTTTCGATATTGCACGGCGTATCCTGGAGGTTATTCCCGCAGACACGGCCCGTCCGCTCCTCGAACGGCTGGTTACTACCGCCAACGAGTTAGTGGCCAATCACATGATGCGCTCGCATGACCTGACCGGCGCCGTATTTCAGCGCCTGATAGCCGACCGCAAGTTCCTGGCGGCTTATTATACACATCCGGCCTCGGCGGCGCTGCTGGTCGGACTGGCTATTGATACTGTCAAAACACCAAGCGGCGGCTCCTGGTCGAAAGAGAAAGATGTGACAGCCCTGCGTATCGCCGACTTTGCATGTGGCACTGGCACGCTCCTGTCCGCTGCTTATCGCCGTATTAGCCAGTTATACGAGGCTTCCGGTGGTGATGCTGAGATGATTCATCCTACGATGATGGCTACTGCGCTAGTCGGATGTGATGTGTTGCCGGCGGCTGCCCACTTGACCGCCTCTATGCTAGCTGGGGCTCACCCTACTATTAAATACAAAGGCAGTTCGATTTTGGCAGTCACGTACGGCAAGCAGGATGATGGCGGGGTTGCTCTTGGTTCTCTCGATTTACTTGATCCGATGAGGATGTTCGGAATTCTTTCGATAACGGCAAAGGCTATTGAAGGAATGGGTGAAAGTGAGAAAGAAGCATGGTCTACTTTACCTCACGCCTCGTTCGACATGGTTATTATGAACCCGCCGTTCACCCGGGACACCGGCCACGAAGGCAAAAAAATCGGCGTTCCGAATCCTATGTTCGCTGCATTCAGTTCTACAGTTGAACAACAGCGTGCTATGGCACGCGCTACTGAACGATTACTTAAGGATACGAGCGCACACGGCAATGCTGGCGAGGCGAGTGCCTTCCTGGTCCTGGCCGACCGTAAATTGAAGGATAAAGGGACCCTCGCGATGGTCATGCCGCTGAGTTTAATGTCCGGAGAAGCATGGGAAGCTTCACGACAGCTATTTCGAAATTCATATAGCGATCTTGTTTTAATATCCATCGCCGGTGCCCGTTCCGAGGAGTTATCTTTCTCGGCAGATACGGGAATGGGCGAATGCCTGGTTACCGGCCATAAGGCCAACAAGAACGATGCCCGTGCAACGTTTGTGGTATTAAACGAGAGGCCATTCTCCACGATGATAGGTTCGAGCATCGCAGTTCAGATTCATCAATTGAAAGAGGGAAACCTCCGTAAACTGGAAGACGGACCGGTGGGTGGAAGCCTGTTTCATTTCGGTGACGATTTGATAGGTTATGCTATGGATGCACCTCTCCCCGAAAAAGGTCCCTGGAACCTGGCCCGTATCAAGGATGGTGCTCTCGCACAGGTAGCCTACCAGATAACTGACTGTGGTCTTATCTGGCTGCCGGGGATGGCGAAGGGTGCTGCCATTCCCGTTCCTATCACAACGGTTTCCGTGATCGGAAAAGTTGGGCCGTACCATATTGACATTAATGGCAACACAGCGAATGGAAGAATTAGAGGCCCTTTCCAAATCGAGGGCCTTAAATTACAAGCTGCACCCACTTATCCGGTATTATGGTCGCATGATGCCAAAAGGGAAAGGTGCATGGAGTTTGAAGCAGACAACGAGGGCATTATCCGCCAGGGGAAGGACTCCGCCGAAGATACGTTCGCCCAAGAAAAAGCCAACAGAATTTGGACAATCTCGTCTCACTGTCATTTTAACAAAGACTTTCAATTCAACAGCCAGTCTACGGCGATGCAGTTCACTAGCAAGAAGACAATTGGGGGACACGCATGGCCTTCCATCAAGCTGGCAGACGCGGAGCAGGAAAAGGCGCTGGTTCTATGGGCGAACTCATCTTTGGGACTTTTACTTCACTGGTGGCATGCTAATAAGCAACAGTCTGGCCGAGGGAGAATTGTAGTATCTGCACTGGCTTCATTACCTGTCCTAGATGTCACTAAGCTTCCCAAGGATGCCCTCTCTAAGGCGGTAGCTATCTTCGATGATATGAAACACCGGGAATTGCGGCCAGTCAATGAAATCGCCCAAGACAAAGTCCGTGCGGAAATTGACGCAAGGTTGTCCACTGAAGTGCTGGGATTCCCGCCAGAACTAATAGCTCCGGATGGGCCGATGGAGCTATTAAGACAGAAGCTGGCCCTCGAACCTTCTATAACCGGCAGTAAATCATTATCTTAACGAAGCCAGTTCAAGTGGTAGTTGATCATCCATGACTATTGTCTCCAATCAAGGCTTAAACTGGACGATGCGCCACATTCCGTCATAATGTATAATCCCCAGATGGTTAGAAAAGCGTGAGCTTCTTGATAAGCTTCAGGTGAGGATGGTAATATTCTCTGACAGAGCGGAAATCAATGCAGTATTCCCCATAAAGCCTGCTGCTTACCAGAAGTATATTTCCTCTTGAATGAAAGGGGAACTTGAGGGGGAGAGGTTGAAGATAATCCACTTTGCCGATCTGCACCTCGGAGTGGAAAACTACGGGAATATCAACCCGGCCAGCGGCCTTTCGACAAGACTGGAAGACTTTCTGGCCGCCCTTGACTGTGTGGTAGACTACGCTCTAGAGAACGGGGTAGACCTTGTGCTCTTCTGCGGTGATACCTACAAGAGCCGCGAGCCGGGCCAGACCCAGCAACGGGAGTTCGCCAGAAGGATCAACCGCCTCACCACCGGCGGCATCCCCATCTTTCTCCTCGCCGGCAACCACGATATGTCCAACGCTATCGGCCGGGCTACCGCTATTGAGATATTCGATACCCTGGCCCTTGAAAAGGTCTATGTCTCCAATCGTCCCGATATCTACCGAATTCCGACCACAAGCGGCCCCATCCAGATAGTCTCCCTGCCCTGGTTGAGACGAAGCGCCTTACTCAGCAAGGAAGAAACGAAAGACCTTGACTTTACCCGGATTAATGAAAGACTACAGCAGGTGCTGACCAACATCGTTACCACCAACGTCACCAAGCTCGACCCGACAATTCCGGCGGTCCTGGCCGCCCACGTCTGGGTCTGCGGAGCAAAGGTGGGCTCGGAGGCAACAATGACCATCGGACAGGAGCATACCCTGCTGCTCAGTAATATCGCCCAGCCTGCCTTTGACTATATCGCCCTGGGTCATATTCACAAGCACCAGATACTCTCAGAAAATCCACCTGTCGTCTACGCCGGCAGCCTGGAGCGGCTTAACTTCAGCGAGGAGACAGACGATAAGGGCTTCTACGTGGTAGAAATCGAGCCAGACGGAGCGACCGGTAAGAGGAGGACCTCCTTTGCCTTTCAGCCGGTAAAGGCACGCCGCTTCCTCACCATCAACCTCAACATTGAAGCAGACAACGCTGACCCTACCGCAGCCGTGCTCAAGGGTATTATTGAGCAGCAAGAGGAGATCAGGGATGCTATCGTCCGGGTGAACATCAGCCTCCCCGCAGAGATTGAGGGGCAACTCAAAGACAACGAAATCAGAAACGCCCTCAAAGAGGCTCACTACTTCAGCATCGCCCGGGATACCAAGCGAGAGACACAACTGAGGTTGGGAACACAGACAGCCGAAGAGATAACCCCCATCGATGCTTTAAAAACCTATCTGGAATCAAAGAAGGTAACCCCGGAACGGACCCGGGTCCTGCTCGAATACGGTAACAGGCTTATCCAAGAACAGAAAGCGGAACAAGAATAGGGCTTGATAGCCTATCGGAGCAGGGTTATAATGCCACATAGACGGTAAACAAATATCGAGAAGGAGGTAGAAGGCTATGATAAAGGTTGTTATCGAGCGGCACCTGAAAGCAGGCAAGCGAGGGGAATTCATCCACATGCTGAAGGAACTAAGCACAGCGGCTATCCATCAGCGAGGCTATGTCAGCGGCGAAACCCTGTCCAGTATCGACGATGCCTCCATCATCTCGGTACTGAGCATGTGGCAAAGCCTGGAGGACTGGAAGGCATGGGAAGCATCAGAGCCACGACTCAAGCTGGAAGAACGAGTTGAACCACTCCTCCTGGAAAACCCAAAGGTTACCGTCTACCAGGTAATGGCCACCGAGTAGAAAAAGGGCTGATCCAGCCGCTGCCAGAGTGGCTAGTCGACCTCTTTGAGACCAGCCGGCCTGGGCTCAATACTAGAGGCGAAGCGGCGCATCCGGTACTCTTTCAGGCACTTAAGCCCTTCCTCATCGCTTAGTACGTGCCAGTAGCGGTAGTAGTCAGCGATATAGAACTTGGACATTCCGCCGGTAGCCACGGTTACCACACTATCGACGACCTCTTCTAATCGCTTTACCGCCGCCTCCGACGCCGCCGGTACTGCCACCACCACCCGGGCGGGCCGGCGTTTGCGTACCGACTCCACCGCCGCAATCATGGTATAGCCCGAAGCCAGCCCGTCATCAACAATAATCACTGTCTTCCCGCCCATGATAGAAAGCGGCTTGGTACCCCTGTAGAGCAGACTCCGCTGGCGGATATCCGTCCTCACCATACCGACCTGATAGTTTATCTGCTGCTCGGTGAGGTTAACCTCCTTTAACACCGCTTCGTTAAGAATTACCGCACCGTCGTCGGCAATAGCACCGAAGCCGCCCTCCGGCCGGAGAGGTATGGGGAGCTTACGCGAGATAACCACGTCAAGATCGGCACCAAGCGCCAGGGCTACCTGTAACCCGACCGGCAGGCCGCCGTTAGGTATAGCCAGCACCACTACCGGCTGTCCCTGATACTCGGTGAGCTTTGCGGCTAGTTGACTGCCGGCATCGAAGCGGTTCTCAAAAATAGGAGATGTCCGTGGCGAATGCATTCTAAGTCCCCCTCTCAATCAACCTGAATTGATTAACATCGACCATTCCCAGGTCGGTCAGCCTGAGTTCAGGAATAACCGGCAGCGCCAGAAAGGAGAGGGCGGCAAAAGGGGACGGCAGGCTGCTACCCAGATCAGCAGCCAACTCCTCCAGACGCTCCAGACCGTTCGCCACTACCTCCAACGGCTCATCGGAAAGCAAACCGGCCACCGGAAGAGCCAGACTAGCCAGCACCCCACCCCCGGCGGTCACCACCAGGCCGCCATTAAGCCGCTCAACCTCTTTTACAGCGGTAAATATGTCTTCATCGCTAGTGCCGACACAGACAATATTGTGAGAATCATGGGCGATCGAGGAAGCAAGCGCCCCTTTCTTCAGACCGAACCCGCTGACCAGCCCCAGTCCGATGTTGCCACTGGCCCGATGCCTCTCCACCACCGCCAGCTTCAGAATATCACGCTCAGTATCCGGCACAATAACACCGGCTCTAGTCATAACCCGCTCCATCCTTTTCCGGGTAATTATCTGGCCGGGAATAATATCAATGACCGGCTCGGCCTCCCCGGACGGGAAAAGCCGCAGGGAATTCAAATCATAGGGCTTGATGTTTACCGTGTGGTTTAGCCCCGTGCTGCTCTCTTTACGGATAGCAAACAACGGCTCTCCTTCCCTGGCCACCAGTGTGCCCCGGTAGAATACCATGTCCGCCCGTAAATCGGTCAGTTCCTGGCTAACAATCAGATTGGCCAGGTAGCCCGGGGCGACCGCACCGAGCCCATTCAGGCAGAAGTATACCGCGGCATTAATGGTCGCCATCTGAATCGCCCGCACCGGGTCGAGGCCACGCCCGATTGCCTTACGCACCACAGCATCAATATCACCATCGCTAAGCAGGTCAACACAGTTGCGGTCATCAACAACGAAGAGACAACGGGAATAGGTCCTGTCACTGACCAGGGGAAGCAGAGCATCCAGGTTTTTCTCCGAGGACCCCTCGCGTATCATAAGATACATGCCGCGACATAGCTTCTCTCTGGCCTCATCGAGAGATACCGACTCATGATCGGAACCAATACCGGCCGCAATATAGGCATTTAGGTCCCTGCCGCCTAAACCCGGAGCATGGCCGTCAACTGCCTTCCCTTCCGCCGAGTTTATTTTCTTGAGGACATTATCATCACCGGCCAGCACGCCGGGGAAGTTCATGACCTCTCCCAACCCGATACAGCCACGCCAGCGGAGTACCTTCCTAATATCATCAGGCCCAAGACTTGCCCCCGAGGTCTCCAGATGGGTCGCCGGAACGCAGGAAGGAGCCATCAGGAAAAGCTCCAGAGGCAGACAGCGTGCACGATCCAGTACATACCGGATACCAGTAAGACCGCAGACATTAGCTATTTCGTGCAGATCGGTCACCACCGCCAGCGTTCCCCGCGGTACCACGGCACGGGCATACTGTTCAACGCTGAGCATCGAGCTTTCCAGGTGGGTATGCCCGTTAATCAGACCGGGAATAACGTACCTATTCCCTAAATCAATGACCTCTTTTGCCTCGTGGTAGTCTCCTATCCCGGCGATCCTGCCATCGCAGAGAGCCACATTGGCCGACTCAATCTCACCATTGAAGACATTGACCACCCTGCCGTTAGCCAGGATAAGGTCAGCAGGAAGCTGCCCTCTGGCCACTGAGATCAAACGCTCTTTGCTCAAGCTCATCCCTTTCGATACAGCCGGGAAACCATAGCAGGTATACTCTTCAATGTCACTTCAGGTTTCATTTCTCATCATCCAGATAGCAGATATCGGGCAGGTAACGGAACTTCTCATCCCAGTCTATGCCGTAGCCGACGATAAATCTATCGGGAACGGTAAAGCCCAGATAGTCAATGGTAAGCGGCAACTGCCGTCGTGAGGGTTTATCCGTAAGAGCACAGAGCCGCAGCGAGGCCGGCTTTTTCTTCTTCAGGTAGTCCAGCAGAAAGGAAAGGGTAATACCGGTATCTACGATGTCCTCAACGACCAGCACGTCCCTGCCCTTAACAGGAGAGGTAAGACCCTTGACCACCCTGACCTTCCCCGAGCTCTCTCTACCCCGACCATAGCTGGAGAGCTTGATAAACTCCACCTCAAGCGGGAAAGCAAGAGACCGCACCAGGTCAGCCATGAAGACAAAGGAACCCTTAAGGATACCTACCAGCAGGGGGCACCTGCCCCGGTAATCTCTGTCAATCTCAGCCGACAGCCTCCTTACGGCAGCCGCTATTTCACCTCTGGTAAAAAGTATCCGGGGTTCAGTTTGAGAACTCATCGTCAGTTGAGATTATAATATTTATAGTAATACCTGTCCAGCCGGCATATCGCCGTTCTTTGCTGCCGCCAGCCGTGCTATGCTAAACTAGGCATAAAGAAAGCGCTGATAATGGAAATACTGGTGACCAATGACGACGGTATCTTTGCCCCCGGGCTGTGGAGGCTGGTCAAAGAGCTGCAAAAAATCGGCCGGGTAGCTGTAGTCGCTCCGGATAGAGAGCAGAGTGCCCTGGGTACCGCAGTCACCCTGCGACAGCCGCTACGGGTGCAGAAGATGAGGCCACTGGTAGCCGATGTAGAAGCCTATTCGGTAGAGGGTACGCCGGCGGATAGCGTTATCCTCGGCCTCGGCAAGCTGCTCAAGTATAAGGTGGATCTGGTTGTGTCCGGGATAAACTCAGGGCCTAACCTGGGCGACGACGTCCTCATCTCGGGAACGGTGGGAGCCGCCCTCCAGGGCTACCTGCGCGGTTCACCGGCACTGGCTATCTCAATTGACTCTCTGGATAATCTTTACCTGGACAATGCCGCAAGATTAGCAGCCCTGCTGGCGGAGAAGCTAGCCGGCAATGCTATGCCCGGCAACAGTTTTCTCAACATAAACCTACCCGGTCTGCCCCTGGAAAAGACCAGGGGGATAAAGATAACCCGGCTGGCCAGCCAGAGCCATATCGATACCGTTGAGGAAGGACACGACGGCAGAAAGGCCTACTACTGGCTGGTACGCCAGAAGATAAAAAGAGATGCTGAAGAAGATACCGACATCCACGCTATTGAGAGAGGCAATATCTCGATTACACCGCTGCATACGGAACTCCTGAACAAGCCATCGCCCCGGATACCGGACGGCCTGTGCGCAGAGCTCTTTAGTGAACTACAGAAAAGCTAGTCCCCGGATCCAACCCGGTATTATTCTGATGAAGACTGATTGATACTATTTGGAGGTGTACCATTGTACCAGAAGACTACCCTTGATAACGGCTTGCGGCTGGTTACCTCAACCATGCCACACACGTGCTCGGTATGCATCAGCCTCTTTATCGGCACCGGCTCCCGGTACGAGTCCGATGCCGAAGCCGGCACCTCTCACTTTATCGAGCACATTCTCTTTAAGGGCAGCGCGAAGTACCCCTCCCCCGGGGAAATCTCAGCGGCAATCGAAGGCATCGGCGGAATCTTAAACGGCGGTACGGACAAGGAGCTAACCGTCTATTGGTGCAAGGTGGCCCAGCAACACTTCCCACTGGCCCTGGACGTACTCACCGATATGCTGCTCCACCCCCGGTTCGAGCTGGAAGAGATAACAAAGGAACGGCAGGTTATTATCGAGGAAATCAACATGTGCAAGGACTCCCCTTCACAGGAAGCCAACATGCTCATCGACGGACTTCTCTGGCCTAACCACCCCCTGGGCCGTGACGTAGCCGGTAGCAGGGAATCAGTAGCCGGTATCACCCGAGAAGCAATGCTCGATTACCTCGACCGTCAGTACCAGCCGGACAATACCGTGGTCGCTATCGCCGGCAACATCCGGCACCAGAAAGCGGTTAATTCGGTTAGTCAGGTAATGGATGGCTGGGCAAGACATAAGCCTCATGCCAGCTATTCCGACTATCAACCGACACCGGCACAACGGGTCAAAATAGAGAAGCGGGATATCGAACAGTCCCACCTCTGCCTGGCGCTGCCGGGCTTACCGCTCCTTCATCCACAACGCTTTAAGCTCGACTTGCTCAATACTGTCCTCGGCCAGGGCATGAGCAGCCGGTTGTTTACCGAGATTCGCGACCGGCTGGGACTGGTCTACAGCATTCACAGCTATGTCGATCACTTTCTCGACTCCGGGTCGCTGACGATATACGCCGGAGTAGATACCAGAAATCTGACCACCGCTATAAAAGCCATCCTCGAGCAGCTTAACCGGATTAAGGAAACAGTACCCGAGGCCGAGTTGTCCCGGGCTAGAGAGCTTTCAAAGGGACAACTGTTGCTCAGAATGGAAGACAGCCATAACGTCGCCGGCTGGTTGGGAGGGCAGGAGACTCTCACCAAGCGTATTCTAACCCCAGAAGAGTTAACCGCTATTATCGATGCCATCACTGCCGAAGAGCTAAAGAAGCTGGCCCAGGAGTTGATAGACGGTAAGAGACTCCGCCTGGCCGTAGTCGGTCCCGTCGCCGAGGACACGCCACTGGAAGAACTCTTAAAGCTATAAGCCCACATACCTTCCTAGCTGGGGGGATAGCACACCTGCTAAGTAAAGATCCCTTCGATTCCTTAAGGAGCTCCTTGCCTATATCCAAGAGGCAGACCAGGGCAGAACCTGAGCCAGTATTAGACTGCCAAAACTAACACGCTTTGCGCTCCTGAAACCATTTTTTACTTACGCTGATCGGTAACTGCCTTCGCTGCTTAACAAATAAACACGGCCGCTTATGCCATAAAATAGCTTAATATGTTATGAATCAGCATTATTGAGCAATACCAATAGTCTCTAATGCTCCTGAATCGCTTTCATATCTGCTCAATTCCCTTGAATACCTTTGACATTATATCACAGCATTCATTATAATATGGCATACGGAAGTTGGTTGCCGTATACCATATTAAGTTGAACAAGGGTTATTTCAAATGGAAAGAGTGGCTCGTAAGATAATTAGCACCGGCCTCCATCCGCTCGACGAACTCCTGCAAAACCTGCGGCCGGGTGACAATGTAGTCTGGCAGGTTGACCGCCTCGAAGATTATCCGTACTTTGCCCAAGCCGTTGCAGATCAAGCAATGAAAGACGGCTTTGCCTGTGTTTACCTGCGTTTTGCTCCTCACACCGCTATTCTCCAGCCACGGACCGGACTGAGAATTATTAATATTGATCCCGGTCCCGGGTTCGACTATTTCACCGGTGAGGTGCACCGAATTATTGAGGAATGCGGCGAAAGGACTTTTTACATATTCGACAACCTTTCTGCTTTGGTGGACGAATGGGCTACCGACGAACTGCTGGCTAACTTCTTCCAGGTAACCTGTCCCTACCTTTTTGAACTCAACGCCATAGCTTACTTTGCCATCAGACGTGGCCAGCATGGGCAGAGTGCCATAACTCGTATACGCAGTACTACTCAGATACTAATTGATGTTTATCATGTCGAAGGCAATATGTATATTCAGCCTTTGAAAGTGTGGAACCGCTATTCTCCATACATGTTTTTGCCCCACCGGATTAATGCTGATGAATTAGAGCCTATCCTTCACAGCGGCGATGCGGCTACGATATTGACAAATGCCAGCAGACGACCAATCAATATCAGCGCTGATTCCGTAGCACCCTGGGAGACTGTTTATCGAACGCTGGTTCAGTATCAGAAAACTCACACGGATTCATCGGGTACGACTGCCAAGGCCATAGCTCTAAAGGAATCACTCTCACGAATGATGATGGGTAACCATAAGAAGCTGAACCAGCTATCCGATCGATACCTGACCCTAGATGACCTGCTTCAAATCAGAGGTCGTCTTATTGGTTCCGGGCGGATAGGCGGCAAAGCAGCCGGTATGCTAATGGCAAGAGGTGTTCTGGCCGCAGACAATGGCGAGACTGACTTCAATCAACTACTGGAAGAGCATGATTCTTTCTACATCGGTTCGGATGTGTTCTTCACTTTCCTGGTAAAAAATAACCTGTTCAAACTCAGATTACAGTTATCGAAAACGGGCAAGCTGTCAAAGGATGAATTCGCTAAAGTAGAGCAGCAGTTCCTCCGCGGTCGTTTCTCAGAAGAAATAATGGAACAGTTACGGAATATGCTTGATTACTACGGGCAGGCCTCCATTATTGTACGCTCCTCAAGCCTCCTTGAGGACGGTTTTACAGATGCCTTCGCCGGAAAGTACCGTAGCGAGTTCTGTACCAACCAGGGCAGTCCTGAAACTCGTCTGGAGGCCTTATTAAGAGCAATCAAACTAGTCTATGCCAGTACACTGAACCCGGATGCTCTATCATATCGCCACAGGCGCGGGCTTGGCGAAGGCGATGAACAAATGGCAATCCTGGTACAACGTGTCTCCGGAACACCATACAAGCAATACTTCTTCCCCAGCCTGGCCGGAGTTGCTTTCTCACGCAACCTTTACGCATGGACAAACCGTATTGATACCCGAAGAGGTATGATACGGCTGGTATTTGGTCTGGGGACTCGTGCCGTAAACCGGGTTAGCGGCGACTACCCCCGAATGATTGCAGTCAGTCACCCCCAACTAAGACCCGAGGTTGGCATGGAAATAGCCAAGTATTCGCAGCGAATGGTAGATGTTCTGAACATCGAAAAAAATACCTTTGAGGTCGAACCTTTCACCGAAATAATTGACATTAACAACTATCCTGCTGCGCAATTAATGATTTCTGAAATAGCCGATGGCTACCTGCGTGACTGGTTCTTAACTCCGACGTCTAATCAGGAAAGGAACTTCGTTCTGACCTTTAATAATTTGATCAAGCAAACCGAACTGGTCAACGTCATTGGAGAGATGTTAACCAAACTCGAAAAGGCTTGGGGCCAGCCGGTAGATATCGAATTTACCGCGCATATCGACAGTGCAAATAAAGTAAGGATCAACCTGTTACAATGCCGCTCATTACATGTACCCAAATCAGAGGGCGTTTCTATCAGTATTCCCCAGAATATTGCCCGGGAGAGATTACTATTCCGCTCCAATCAGGCAATAAGTGCCGGGATAATCGGTGATATACGATACATCGTTTATATTAACCCCCAAAAATATGCTGAGGTTGCCACTTTTGAGGAGAAGAGGACCCTGGGACGAGTAATAGGTAAGATAAACGACAAGCTAAGTAATAAAGAGGGTAAATTTATGATGATGGGCCCCGGCCGCTGGGGCAGCAGTAACATCGAGCTTGGCGTGAATGTGAGCTATTCAGATATTAATAATACAGCAGTGCTGGTAGAAGTTGCGCGCGAGAAAGCCGGTCATAAACCGGAAGTCTCCTACGGAACCCATTTCTTCCAGGATTTGGTAGAGGCAGAGATACTTTACCTACCAGTTTATCCCGATGACAAGACCTCAGATTTCAACATCGAGTTCTTTGCCGGCTCACCAAATATTCTGAGGGATATTCTACCCGAATTACTGAACTTTGAGGAGGTGGTTCAAGTAATTGACGTAAAAGCAGCGGCGAACGGCGCTACCGCGAAGGTAATTGCAGACCCGCAAACACATAGCGCCGTATGTCTCCTGGATAAAAATCAACCGATCAAATAGTAATTTATGAAAAGGAGGAAATACAATGAACCTACAAAGACCAAATGCTAATGATGCCACCAGAACCGCCAATCGATCCAAGAGTGTCGTACCAATGAGCGGATTATGTACCCGGTGTGTCGACGGTTGTACCGGAAACTGCGAGGTATTCAAGGCAAGTTTTCGCAGCCGGGAACTGCTCTATCCCGGACGCTACGGCGATATTACTGCCGGAGGTGATAAGAATTACCCCATCGATTACTCACACCTGAATATCCAGGGTTATGCTCTGGGTGTCGATGGTCTACCTGACGATGTTGTCGGCAACTCCGATACGGCGATCTTCCCCGAAGTAAACACGGAAACAGAGTATGGTTGGAATAAGAAAGTCAGGATGGCTATACCAGTTTTTACCGGAGCGCTGGGTTCTACGGAGATAGCGCGCCGGAACTGGGAACATGTCGCCGTCGGTGCTGCTTTGAGCGGGATCACCATCGTCTGCGGTGAGAACGTCTGTGGCATCGATCCTGAGCTCGAGCTGGATGGAAACGGAAAGATTGTTTTGTCTCCAGATCTAGACCGCCGCATCGAGATATACCGTCGTTACCACCGCGGTCTCGGTGAGATTCTGGTTCAGATGAACGTCGAGGACACCCGTCTTGGCGTCGCTGAATACGTGAGCCGGAAGCACGGCCTGGACACCATCGAGCTAAAATGGGGTCAGGGTGCCAAATGCATCGGCGGGGAAATAAAAGTAGACAGCCTGGAAAGGGCTTTGGAGCTACAAAGACGCGGTTATATCGTAACCCCAGACCCGTCACACCCCATAAACAGAGCATCATTTGAGGATGGCTCACTCAAGGAATTTGAACGCCATAGCCGTCTCGGCTTTATCGACGAAGAGCAATTCTATGTCGAGATCGAACGTCTACGTGATTTAGGTTTCGGACGCATTACCCTGAAAACAGGCGCCTACGGACTGCGTGAGCTGGCAATGGCAATCAAGTGGGGCTCGAGAGCCAATATCGATCTTTTAACTATCGATGGTGCTCCCGGAGGCACCGGGATGAGCCCGTGGCGAATGATGGAGGAATGGGGTATGCCCAGCCTTTATTTACATTCGGCGGCATATGATTTCGCCAATAGACTCGCCCATAGGGGAGAGCGGGTGCCCGACATTGCCTTCGCCGGTGGTTTTAGCAGCGAGGACGGCATCTTCAAGGCGCTGGCTTTAGGTGCCCCCTTTGTTAAGGCGGTATGTATGGGCAGGGCTCTGATGATTCCCGCCATGGTGGGCAAGAACATCGACCAGTGGATTAAGAACGGCGAACTACCCGGTACCGTAAGCCAGTTCGGATCCACGCCGGAAGAGATTTTTGTCTGCTACGAAGAAGTTAAGGATTTAGTTGGCGCAGACGAGATGAAAAAAATCCCCATGGGGGCCATTGGAATATACAGCTACTGCGAAAAGATGAAGGTGGGACTGCAACAGATAATGGCCGGCGCCAGGCGTTTCAGTATACCATCCATACGCCGTGACGAACTTATGTCGCTCACAGAGGAATGTGCCAGGGTGACCGGGATTCCCTATCTGATGAATGCCTACCGGGCAGAAGCGATAGATATCCTCGAGGGACGTAACATGAGACCGGAGAGACTTGTTGATACTAACGTATTCAGTTTATCAGCCGGCTACGGAATTGGTTCCCGTAGAATAAGAACCTATGAGTAATTACTTCAATAATCACTTATGTGAGGGTATGCCAATGTACTGGTTCGGCGATTAACTATCTAAGAATTTGATATCGAATTTTGCATCGGGCATTATATGAATAAATCGGGAGCACCGGGAAGAAATGATCACAATAATTGACTATGGTGCCGGTAATATGAGGAGTGTGTTCAATGCCATCACCACACTCGGCTACCAGCCCAGAGTAACAAGTTCTCCGGGTGATGTACTGGACGCCGAAGCGATCATTCTTCCCGGTGTCGGCGCTGCTGGCGATGCCATGAAAAACCTGGAAACCTCAGGATTGATAACACCACTCCGCTTGTTTATCGAAAACAACCGTCCGTTCCTGGGCATTTGCGTCGGTATGCAGCTTCTTTTTACTTATACCGAAGAGGGTAAAGGACAACAGTGTCTTGACATCATTCCCGGACAAGTACGCCGGCTTTCCCCGGGGGTAAAAATTCCACAAATCGGTTGGAACCAGGTCAATCAGAGATCTTATCACCCGATTTTCGATGGCATACCGAACAGGAGCAACTTCTACTTTGCCCATAGCTACCATGCCAGGCCGAATAATGAATCACTCGTCATCGGCGAGACAGAGTATGGCATTCCACTTTGCAGCGTAATTGCCAGAAGGAATCTAGTAGCAACCCAGTTCCACCCCGAAAAGAGTGGGGAGGTAGGTCTTAAGCTATACGATAATTTCATAAAGCTTGCTTTAGCGAATAGGGTATTTGATATCTAGAAAAGCCAGACACTTTGCGGGAGAAGAAATCTTCTAATGCTGACAAAAAGGATCATCCCCTGCCTTGATTTTAAGGGAGACCGGGTAGTGAAGGGTAGGAGTTTCACCGACTTACGTTATGCCGGTGATCCCGTAGAACTAGCCAACTTTTACTACCGGGAGAACGCTGACGAATTAGTTTTCCTGGACATAGCAGCTACTCCGGAAGCACGAGATACAATCGTTGCCGTCATCGAGAATATATCCCGGAACGTGTTTATACCGCTTACAGTCGGCGGCGGACTACGTAATATCAATGACATAAGACGTGTGTTACTGGCAGGAGCGGATAAGGTCTCGATAAATACCGCAGCGGTCCGTAACCCGCCGCTCATCAGAGAGAGCGCTAAAAAATTCGGCAGCCAGTGCATTGTAGTGGCAATAGATACCAAAAGAGTAGCAGGGAGTCAACCCGCCAAGTGGGAAGTCTATACTCATAGCGGTCAGAAATCGACTGGCATTGATGCTCTGGACTGGGCAAGACATGCGGTGATGCTCGGAGCCGGAGAATTACTGCTCACCAGCATAGATGCTGACGGTCACCGGGCAGGATATGATATTGAGCTTACCCGAGCTGTCTCAGAGGCGGTAAGCGTTCCGGTTATTGCCAGCGGCGGTGCTGGTACCCTGGAGGATGTATATCAAGCACTGGTGGCAGGTAAAGCGGAAGCAGTCCTGGCTGCCAGTATATTCCACTACGGGACGTACTCTATCAGAGAAACCAAGGAATACCTGCACGCGCGGGGAATCCCGATAAGGTTCTGAAGATGCACCCGGTACCATTCAGTTTTTAATACGGAGGTGTTATAATAGCGCAGAATTATCTTCAGGAGCAGAAAGATTCCAATGGAACAAGCCAATAGCTCGGATACCGAAAGAAAGATAGTAGCTATTCTGAAAATACTGAGCGAGTCATCAGAGCCTCTGGGATCGATTAATATTGCCCGTGAACTGGAGCGGGTGGGGATTTTCTTAAGTGAGAGAGCAATCAGGTATCATTTAAGGATTGCCGATGAACGTGGTTACACGCAGCCAATGGGACGCGACGGCAGGATGATTACGCCGGAAGGACAACAGGAAGTTAAAGAGGCACTGGCCCCGCAGAACCTTGGTTTCGTACGTGAGAACCTGGAGATGTTAGCCTACCAGACCACTTTCGACCCTGAAAAAGGCTCCGGTCAATTACCAATAAATACATCACTCATTAACCAGGATAAGTTCAAAAGGGCAATATCGGCCATGAAGGATGTGTTCGAATCCGGCATATGCGTCAGCGATCTGGTGGCAGTAGCATCGGAAGGCGAGAAACTCGGCTCGATAGTTGTACCAAGCGGGAAAATTGGCTTAGCCACTGTTTGCAGTGTTGCCGTAAACGGGGTGCTTCTAAAGGCTGGAATCCCTACCGAGTTCAGATTCGGAGGTGTTCTCGAAATTAGAAATTCTAAACCCAGACGTTTCGTGGCCATAATCGACTATTCCGGTACCTCTATCGATCCCTCCGAACAGTTCATCCGCGCTAAAATGACCAGTGTCGGCGAGGCTGCCAGGACAGGGAATGGCAAGATACTGGGTGTCTTGCGCACAATACCGGCACCAGCCAGAAAAGCTGCGGAGCAGAAGATTGCCAGGCTAAAAGAGGTAGGCATTAACGGAGTCTATGCTCTAGGCAATATCAGCGAACCGCTTTGCCAGATTCCGGTAGCCATAAATCGTGTTGGTATTGTTCAACTTGGCGGCCTTAATCCTCTGGCCGCAGCCGTTGAAGCTGGCATCGAAATAGAAAATCTGGCCGAAAGCGGACTGATCGACTTTCAAGATCTGAAAAGATTCCGGCAGGTTTAGGACAAATATCTGATCCCCCGATACCTCCCCAATAAAAACGGCCGCAGTGTTTTGACTGCGACCGTTTCTGTTACGATATGGGAACGGGGAATTAGTACATATCACCCATGCCGCCACCCATACCACCCGGCATCGGCGGATTCTTCTTCTCCTCGGGAATATCGGCAACCAAGGCATCGGTAATCAAAACCATGCTGGCAATACTGGCAGCATTTTCTAAAGCCGACCTGACTACCTTGGTCGGATCGATGATACCCTTCTCTACCATATTTACGAATTCACCGGCCTCGGCATCAAAACCGACTCCGATCGGGCTCTTTTTTACAGCGTCCACAACCACCGAGCCATCCCGACCGGCATTATTAGCCAGACAGCGGATTGGCTCCTCGACCGCCTTCTTAACGATATTAACACCGGTCGCCTCATCGCCGCTTAACTTGAGCTTGTCCAGAACAGGCAGAGCATTAATCAGGGCAACCCCACCGCCAGGCAGGATCCCCTCCTCAACCGCGGCACGGGTTGCCGAAAGGGCGTCCTCAACACGATGCTTTTTCTCTTTAAGCTCAACCTCGGTGGCAGCACCTACCTTAATCACCGCGACACCGCCGACCAGCTTAGCCTGCCTTTCCTGGAGTTTCTCACGGTCGAAGTCGGAGGTGGTCTCCTCTATTTGAGCCTTGATCTGCTTGATTCTACCTTTGACTGCTTCCTCCGAGCCCTTGCCCTCGATAATAGTAGTCTTATCCTTGTCCGCCACAACCCGCCGGGCCCTGCCAAGATCATCTACGGTAGTCGAGTCGAGCTTACGCCCTACTTCCTCGGATACCACCGTAGCCCCGGTGAGAACCGCGATATCCTCCAGCATCGCCTTACGCCGATCGCCAAAACCGGGGGCCTTGATGGCCAGTACATTGATTGTACCCCTGAGTTTGTTGACCACCAGTGTGGCCAGCGCCTCGCCCTCGACATCCTCGGCGATAATCAGCAGGTTTTTAGATACCTGAAGTATCTTCTCCAGAGCGGGGAGAATATCAGCCACGGCGGAAATCTTCTTATCGGTGATAAGAATGTAGGGGTCTTCCAGAACCGTCTCCATCTTCTCAGCGTTGGTAACGAAATAGGGGCTGATATAGCCGCGGTCAAACTGCATCCCCTCGACATACTCGGTCTCGTAAGCCAGACCCTTGGACTCTTCGACAGTGATAACCCCGTCTTTGCCCACCTTCTCCATTACCTCAGCAATCAAGTCGCCAATTTTCTTGTCAACGGCGGTTATCGTAGCCACCTGAGCAATCTGCTCCTTACCCTTTACCTCGGTAGATACCCTTTTGAGCTCATCAACAATGGCATCGGCTGCCTTCTCGATACCCCTTTTCAGCGCCATCGCCTCAGCACCGGCAGCCAGATTCTTGAAGCCCTCGGTAATTATGGCGTGGGCCAGGATAGTCGAGGTCGTGGTACCGTCACCACAGGCATCATTAGTCTTGGTAGCAGCTTCTTTGACCAGCTGCACACCCATATTCTCAAAGGGATCAGGAAGCTCGATATCCTTGGCGATGGTAACACCATCGTCAATTACGGAAGGAGCACCCCACTTCTTGTCCAGAGCCACGCAGTGCCCTTTGGGACCCAGGGTAACCCTGACCGCATCAGCCAGAGCATCTATGCCCTTCTTTAAGGAATGCCTTGCATCCTCAGTAAATACAATCTGTTTTGCCAATTTTATCCTCCTTAGTCTTAGTCTACTAAGCCTTCTTATTTATTATTTAGCCTTCTTGGCCAGAATATCGCTCTCACGCAAAATCATAAACTCTTCGTCTTCAATCTTAATCTCGGTACCACCGTACTTGGCGTAGATTACAATATCGCCAACCTTGACATCCATGGGTATCCTCTTACCGTCCTCGGACAGCCTGCCCTCCCCAACCGCAACAACCTCTCCCTCCTGAGGTTTCTCCTTAGCGGTATCGGGGAGAACAATGCCCCCCTTACTCACTCTCTCCCGCTCAATTGGTTTGACCACAACCCGGTCAGCCAACGGCTTCAGATGTCCTGCCATTCCAAATCCTCCTTCTTAATTATTTTTGGGATTAATCTTTTGGCCATTATTTTAGCACTCTCAGTGCGAGAGTGCTAATTTATATAATACCCTATATAGCAAAATGCTGCAACTCCATGGACAGGCATTTACAACCATTCCCGGTTATTCAGAGAGACTATAGTCCCGAAATCAATCCATTACTCCCCATAGAAATCGGTTATCTACGTCATAACACTATCTGGGGATCTACAAATAACACAGCGGATACCCGTGAATCAAGGCGATCAACCTGATGGGATAGACAAACAACGCTCTCTAAGACAGCCTCAAGGAGGGGAATACATCCAGTTCCAGACCATCCACCTTACCGGCCCGAAGGCGGTGGTATCCACAAGCAGCAATCATAGCCGCATTATCGGTACACAGGATAGGCTCCGGAATCAGTACCGTTACCGGAGAAGCCATCACCATCTGCTGGCGGAGAAATTTGTTCGACGCCACCCCACCAACCAGCAGAATATGCTTTACATGGTATTTTTTAGCAACAGCTACAGTTTTAGCCACCATAACCTCAACCACCGCTTTCTGAAAAGAAGCCGCCGCATCCGCCGCCGATGATACTTGTCCTCCCTCTGCCAACCGCAGCAAAGCGGTCTTTACCCCGCTGAAGCTGAAGTCGTTACTACCTCTCAGCCAGGCACGCGGCAGACTCAGGCAAGCAGAGCCGCCTGCCGCCGCCTGCTCAATAGCAGGACCACCAGGATAGCCCAAGCCCAGAATTCTGGCTGCTTTGTCGAATGCCTCGCCGGCGGCATCATCCCTGGTCATTCCTAACAGCACATAATCCCCATGCCCCTTCATCAGTACCAGGTCACTGTGACCGCCGGAGACAATAAGGCACAAAATAGGAAACCCAATACTCCGGTAACTGAGCCAGCCGGCATAGATATGCCCCTCAAGGTGATTGACACCGACAAGGGGTAGGCCATGAGCAAAGGCAATTGCTTTGGCTGTATTCGTTCCCACCAGAAGCGAACCAGCCAGTCCGGGGCCGATAGTAACAGCGACAGCCGCTAAGTCCCCCCAGCTGACTCCAGCCTCAACCATCGCCTGCTCAACTATCGGAATGATACTCAGGATGTGCTGCCGGGAGGCAACCTCAGGAACAATCCCGCCATACCGGGCATGGATCTCTACCTGCGAAGCAATCTTGTTGGATAATATGACGGTACCTTCCTCAACCACCGCAGCCGCCGTCTCATCGCAGGAGGTCTCAATGCCCAAGATTTTCATACTCCCGAAATTATAGCACAGATTACCCGCGTTGAGACAATGTCCCCCTTTTGACACCCCTCATAGCCAATGCTATGATGGACTAAAAAGGGAAAATTGGAAGCTTCAATCTGTTTCTAAGAATGGGGTGATGATATATGAATACCACAGAAACGGTATATCTGGTTATCCTCATCGTCTGCCTCTTGCTGTCCGCCTTCTTCTCCAGTTCGGAAACAGCCTTTACCGCCCTGCAGAGGATAAGGGTCGAGCACCTGGTCAGCACCAAAGTGCCCGGCGCGGCGCGGATAGCCAGAATGATGCAGCATCCGGAGAAGCTGCTCTCCGCTATCCTGACCGGCAACAACCTGGTCAATACAGCAGCGGCATCACTGGCTACAGTACTCGCCGTCTCTTTCTGGGGAGAGCGGGGCATCCTGATTGCCACGATAGGAATGACCATCATACTCCTGATTTTCTGTGAAACGACTCCTAAAATCATCGCAGCTCACAATGCCGAAAGAACGGCGATAAGAACAGCGCGGGCAGTAGAGATAGCCCAGGCAGTGTTTACCCCGGCTGTGCTGGCACTAAGCTCAATAGCAACCAGACTGAGCAAAATGGCCGGCGGGGAGCCGGTATCACGATCGCTGGTCAGTGAAGAGGAAATCCGTACCATGATATCGGTAGGGCATAAGGAGGGAACAGTTGAAGAAGCTGAGGCGGAGATGCTGCACAATGTTTTTGACTTCGGCAACCGGCCGGTTCTGGAGGTTATGATACCGCGTCCGGAGGTGATCGCCATAGAGCAGGGCTCGACAGTAGCCGATTTTCTCACTACCTATGCTGAATCGCCCCTTTCTCGCTTTCCGGTATACAAGGAGAACATGGACAACGTGGTCGGTATACTCTCCATCAAGGACGTGTTGATGGCACTTGCCAAGGGCAATATCGACCAAAAAAGCAGCATCGATGACCTCGTCCGCCCCGCCTACTTTACTCCGGAGACCAAACGGATCAACGAACTCTTTGCCGAGATGAGGGACAACAACTATCGTATGGCAGTAATCGTAGATGAGTATGGCGGTACCGCTGGCGTGGTCAGTCTGAGCCGGCTGGTCGAAGAAATCGTCGGTCAGGTCGGAGACGAGTTGGCCAATATAGAAAAGGAATACGAAGCGATTAACGAATACACATTCCAGGTTGACGGCAGTATGCGTATCGATGAAGCCAACGAAGAAATGCAGCTCGGACTACCCGATGGTGAAGACTACGAGACAGTAGCCGGCTTCATCCTCAATCTGCTGGGGCATATCCCGAGACGGGGAGAACAGTTAAAGTACAAGGGCTTAAAGATAGTGATAACCAAGATGCGCGGGCTGAAAATAGAAGAGGTCCTACTGACCAAGGAAAAGCAGAAGCAGAATGTACCGCCTCAGGGTTAGGTTTAAACGTGGCGAGGAGATAAAATTTATCTCCCACCTTGATTTGATACGCCTATGGCAGAGAGCGCTGCACCGGGCAAGGCTCCCGCTGGCCTACTCAAAAGGGTTCAGCCCCCACCCACAAATATCGATGGCTATGCCGCTAGCAATCGGGGTAACCAGCGAAGCCGAGCTTGCCGACATCTTCTTAGACACGCCGGTCTCCCCCCACTTCTTCAACGCAGCCTTAAGCCAGCAGCTACCACCGGGTATCGAGATATTACAGGTACATCCCATCTCTCCCCACCAACCCTCGCTACAATCACAGACCAGCTTCGCCGAATACGTGGTTACTATAGCAACGGACAAGGAGACGAAGGAGATAGAAGCAAATATCACCAGACTGCTTTCCGCCGAGCACCTACCCTGGCAGCACCAGAGAGACACCGGTACACGAAGCTACGACCTGAGGGCACTAATCTCCGACCTGTGGCTTATAGACCGGTTCCCTACCTGCTGCACAATTGGCATGAAACTGCGCTGCGACAGCAACGGATCGGGAAGGCCGGAGCAGGTTTCCCTCGCCCTTGGCTTCATTGAGCAGCCCCGGTCAATACACCGCACCAAGCTCATACTAAAGACAGCCTAGTAAAACGGGGACCCATATGAAGGAGAATAAGGATAATAGAAAACCTTTGGAACTGAGGGTACTGGACTTCATCCGGGAACACCACCTGGTACCGGTAGACTCCTGCTTGCTGGTAGCGGTATCCGGCGGCCCAGACTCAGTCTGCCTGCTGCACATACTGCTCAGACTGAAGGACGAACTTGGCATCAGACTGCACCTGGCTCACCTCAACCACCAGCTGCGCGGCACCGAGTCTGAGGCCGATGCCCGCTACGTTGACGAGATGGCCCGTCAGCTCGGTATCCCGGCTACGGTGGCAAGAGGTGATGTCGCAAGACATCAAGCGGAAAAACGCATCTCACTGGAGGAAGCCGCCCGTGAGGTGCGCTATACCTTCCTCGCCGAGACAGCCAGGTCAGTAGGAGCAGACCGGGTCGCGGTAGGACACACCAGTGATGACAATGTAGAGACGATACTGATGCACCTGGTGCGAGGTACTGGTACCACCGGGCTGCAAGGACTAAAGCCATATCTAAAGTGGCGGATGGCCGGTGGAGATTTTGCCGTAATCAGACCCCTCCTCACCGTAAGCCGCGGGGATACCGCCGGCTACTGTCAGGAGCAAGAACTCAAGCCCAGGACTGATACCTCCAACTTTTCACTATCTCCCCTGAGAAACAAGATACGCCATCAACTGTTACCTCTCCTCAAGGGCTATAACCCGGGGATAGAGCAGGCAATACTGAGGACGGCTCGCATTGCCGCCAGTGAAATCGCTTTCCTTGAGGAAGAAGGTGCACGATTATGGAAGGAAATTGTGCGGAGTCAGAATGACATTATTATCCTGGATAAGGAAAGCTTCCTCAAACTACCACCCGCACTCAAGCGACATCTCCTACGAATGGCTTTCCAAAGGCTGATGGGCAACCTCAAGGATATCGAGACACGCCATATCGAAGAAATAATGGAAATCCTGAACAAGCCGGCCGGGAAAAGGCTTAATCTACCCGGCGGCCTGACCTTCTCGGTAGAGTACCAGAACTACCTGCTCGGTGAAGACTCCCCGGTCCTATCCCCCTTCCCCAGACTGGATGGTACGTGGACGCTAAATCTACAGGGAAAAACGGTACTGCCCGGCTGGCACGTCAATGCGGAACTCATAAACCAGCCGCAACCAGCAATGGAAAAGAGGGACAACCCGCTTAGCGCCCACCTCAATCTGGACAGGGCCGGTAATAGCCTGACAGTGCGCAGCCGTCAGATCGGAGACCGTTTTCAACCGCTAGGAATGAGTCAACCCAAAAAACTGGGCAGGTTCATGATTGATGCCCGAATCCCCGCCGCATGGCGGGATCGAGTCCCCATAGTCTGCTCCCGCGAACAGATACTGTGGGTAGTCGGCTGGCGCATAGATGACAGGGTAAAGGTTACCGACAACACCGAGCGGATACTACGGCTGGAGTTTGAACGGGGCTAGCAGCGAAAACTAGGCAAGCAGGATTCGAGCATCAACCACCACATAGCCACCACCCCACTCCAGAACCTTTACCGGATTAAGGTCAAGCTCCAATATCTGCGGCAGGTCTTCCACCATTGCCGATATCCTTAACAGAAGCTCCTCAAGCGATCCGACATCAGAGGGGCTCGCCCCGCGCCAGCCAGCAAGAAGTTGATAGGCCTTAACCGAACGCACCATCTCCCGGGCATCCTCATCAGTAAGCGGATGAATACGAAAGGTAACATCTTTGAACAGCTCGGTATAAATTCCCCCCATACCAAGCATAATCAGTGGGCCAAAAGAGGGGTCCTGGGTCACGCCGACAATTACCTCGACCCCCCCCGGATATCATCTGTTGCACGGTGACACCGAGCATTTCGTCAGCAAACCCATCATGCTCCAGACGTTCCCGCATCCGAACGAAGGCGCGTTCTACCTCCTTCGGCGAGCGAAGGTCAAGGACCACGCCACCCACCTCCGTCTTATGCACAATCGAGGCAGCGTTAAGCTTGAGTGCAACCGGAAAACCAATCTCCTTAGCCGCTCTGGATGCTTCCCCGGCGGTCCCGGCCGACTCCGCCACCACGGTATTGATCCCGTAGGAATTTAGCAGGCGGATAACAGAACCGGTATCGAGCCAAAAAGGATGAATCTTGCTCCGTTCCACAGCCGAGGTAATTATTTCACAGGCCATCTGCCTATCAATACCATCGAGCTTCACTATGCTGCCTTTGGGCCGCTTCAACCATTCACTATACTCATAGGCCCTGCCCAGTGCCACCGCCGCAGATTCAGGGAAGATATAACACGGGACACCCCCCTTTTCTGCCGAGCCGGGGCCCAGACCAAGCCTGTCTACCGGTGAAGCCATAAACGAAGCAACAATAGTCTTACCGTGCTGACGAAACTGCGGCGCTACTTCCCGAACAGCATCGGCAACTCCGCCGGGATCGGTAAGCATCGGCGGAATGAAGATGACAATAACGATATCTACCACATCATCCTGCACCAGCAGCTCCAAAGCCCGACGGTACATTTCGGCGTTAGCCGCGGCGGTCATATCAATTGGATTAGCCAGGCTTACCTGATGTGGCATGAAGCGTTTAAGAGCGGTAATAGTGCTCTCGGAGAGGTCGGGGAACTCCAATCCCCGGGCAACACAGGCATCCGCGGTCATAATACCGGGGCCACCGGCATTAGTCAGGATAGCTACTCTATTCCCCGAAGGTATCGGCTGACGGGAGAGGAGATTAGCGATATCAAAAAGCTCCTCCAAAGTATCCACCCGGATTATACCGGCCTGCTTAAACAGGGCTTCAGAAGCCACCTCGGCAGTAGCCAGAGCGCCGGTGTGCGACGCCGCTGCCCGGGAACCTGCCGGAGTTCGCCCACTCTTAACCGCTACTATCGGTTTGACCGGCGTTATGCTACGGGCGACCCGGGCAAATTTCCTTGGCTTTCCGAAAGACTCCAGGTAAAGAAGAATAATGTCAGTAGCCGGGTCTCCCTGCCAGTACTCAAGCAAATCAGTACTGGACACATCAGCATTATTACCCACACTGACAAAGGTGGAGAGTCCCATGTTAAGACTGCGGGCATATTCCAGAATGGCAAGCCCGAAAGCACCGCTCTGGGTGCTGAAAGCGATGTTCCCGATAGGCGGAAAGACTGAGGAAAAAGTGGCATTCATATTAACCTGAGGGGCGGTATTGATGATTCCCATACAGTTTGGTCCCAAAAGACGCATTCCGTAGCGGCGTACCGCATCGAGCAGCCTCTCCTGCCTCACCTTGCCCTCAGCACCGCTTTCGGCAAAACCAGCCGATATCACCACAACACTCGGAATACCCTTTTGCCCGCACTCTTCAACCACATGCAGGACATCCTCAGCCGGTACGATAACCACCGCCAGATCCACCATCCCCGGTATATCAAGAACAGAGGGATACGTTTTTACCGAGGCTACCATTTCCGCATGCGGGTTTACCGGATAGACAACACCGTTAAACTCCTGATGTAAGATGTTATGAAAGAGCTGATTACCGATAGTACCCTTCTTCCTCGAAGCGCCAATAACGGCTATCGCCCGGGGTTCGAGAAAACTCTTCAGCGAGGCGATATCAGCAGCTTCATCACGTTCCACCATCCCCTCCCCAATTACCAGGGCTTTCGGCTTTTCAACACGTGTCATATCACCAACCCTCCCACCTATCACTACACCCGCTGCTGACTACGGTTAGATACACCTGCCTGCTGCTTCAGCAAATGGACCGAGTTCCGCCATCAGCCGGGCAAAGTCCGAGGGAGTAAGCGACTGGAGCCCGTCGACCAGGGCTCCTTTCGGGTTAGGATGAACCTCAATAAGCAGACCATCGGCACCAGCCGCCAGCGATGCTTTAGCCATCGCGGGTACCAGTGAATAATGACCGGCCGCGTGGCTAGGGTCGACTATTAAGGGTAAATGGCTGGACTGCTTAATCACCGGTATGGAACTGATATCCAGGGAAAAACGGGCGCTATCCTCGAATGTCCTGATTCCTCTCTCACACAGGATAACCTGATTATTCCCCTCAGCCAGCAGGTAATCAGCAGCAGTCAACCACTCGGTAACGGTACAGGCAAAGCCACGCTTGAGGAGAACAGGCCGCTTACTCCTGCCTACACTGCTAAGCAGAGCAAAGTTCTGCATATTCCGAGAGCCAATCTGGAGAATGTCGGCATATTCCGCAACCAGATCGACATCGTGAGGGTCGACCACTTCGGTGACCACCGGGATAGCGAATCGCTTCCTGACCCGTGCCAGAATTTCCAAACCGGCTTCTTCCAGACCCTGAAAGTTAAACGGAGAAGTACGGGGCTTAAAGGCACCGCCACGCAGGATACTGGCTCCGGACTCTTTTACCACCCGGGCCGAGGCTACCATCTGCTCCTCACTCTCCACAGCGCAGGGCCCTGCCATAACGACAACACGCCTGCCTCCGACCTCAACCCCATTAACAGCAACCACGCTGTCCTTAGGCTTGAAGCCGCGGGAGGCAAGCTTATAGGGCTTCATAATCCGGGTGACACTCTCCACCCCGGGAAGTACGGCGAAAGAATCGGTAGGCAATCCACCCGTATTGCTACCCAGTATGGCAACCACCGTTCGATCCGTACCGACATTCAACTGGACCTTCATCCCCATCGACTTGGCCCTCGCTACTACGTTATCTATCTCCTCACGGGTACTGCCCGTTCTCATTTCGACTATCATAATCTTACACCAACTCCTTTTCCGTCCCGGGGTTAACGGCAATACCCGGTTCGGTTACCATGATAGCTCCCAATATTAAGGCAAAGGACTAATGGCGGAAATGCCTCACCCCGGTAAATACCATAGCGATATCATGCTCATCCGCCGCCTTAATCGAGTCTCCATCCCTGATTGACCCGCCGGGCTGGATGATAGCGGTCACTCCGCACTCCGCCGCCGCCTCAACGACATCAGAAAACGGGAACATGGCATCCGAAGCGAGCACGCTGCCCCTGGCCTTCTCACCGGCCTTTTCTCTGGCTATCCGAGCACTGACGATACGACTGGGCTGCCCTGCTCCCATACCCAGCAACATCCTGTCCTTAACCAGCAGAATAGCATTGGACTTAACATGCTTGACGGCACGCCAGGCAAAGAGGAGATCGGCTGCCTCACCCTCGCTCGGTTTACGTTTGGTCACCATTCTTAGATTGACATCGCCTTCGGGCAGGGAGTCCGAGGACTGGACCAGAAGCCCTCCCTTCACCCTGCGTAAATCAAGGTAGGATGGTTCTTTTTCACCATATCCGGGAGGAAGTTCGGCAAGCAGAATACGCAGGCCCTGCTTCCCTTTCAGCAACTCCAGTGCCGCCGGTTCATACTCCGGAGCAACCACTATCTCGTAGAAGACCGCCTTCATCTCCTTAGCCATAGCCAGAGTAACCTTCCGGTTGGCAGCGACAATACCGCCATAGGCAGCTACTGGGTCACCGCTAAAGGCCCGCCGATAGGCCTCGGCAATATCATTATGACTGGCCAGGCCACAGGGGTTGGTATGCTTAACCACGGACACGGTCGTTGCGGCAAAGTCAGTCACCGCTCCCCAGGCGGCATCAGCATCCAGAATATTATTAAAGGAAAGCTCCTTACCCCCCAGTTGCTCTGCCCAGGTGATACCGGTCGGCTTTTGACCTACACTCAGCTCGGCATAAAAGGCAGCCGACTGGTGAGGGTTCTCTCCATAACGCAGCCCGTAGCGCTTCTTCAGGGCTACCGTCATCTCATCGGGGAAGCCATCGGTATCCTGCCTCAGGTATTGGGCAATAGCCGTATCATAGACGGCAACGTGTTGAAAGGCCTTCTGGGCCAGTCGCTTGCGCTCAGTGAGGTCAATGCTCCCCCTCTTTAGTTCCTCCAGAATCAGCGGGTAGTCGGCCGGGTCGACCACCACGATAACACCGGGGAAATTCTTGGCCGCTGCCCGCACCATAGTCGGTCCGCCGATATCAATATTCTCCAGTGCATCGGTAAGAGTCACCCCTTCCTTAGCTACTGTCTGGACAAAGGGATAAAGATTGACCGCCACCAGATCGATAGCCTCAATTTTATTCCTGGCCAGTTCCTCCATATGGCTAGCCAAATCACGCCTGGCCAGAATACCACCGTGTACCATGGGATGAAGGGTCTTCACCCGGCCATCAAGAATCTCGGGAAAGCCGGTAATATCGGAGACAACCTTGACCGGTACCCCGGCCTCAGCCAGTACTTTCTTGGTACCTCCGGTACTGAAGACCTCAAACCCCAACTGGCTCAGAACCCTGGCAAAGTCGGCCACTCCCGCCTTATCAGATACGCTGATGATAGCTCGCATCAATTCCCCCAATCTATTTTAGATTTCACCTTATTCCTCCAAACCACCCTGCACAATTGCTCCTACCGGATAACCACCCCTTTCTTTCCCTGCCGCCCCACCGCCTCACCGATGACCTTCGCCTCAGGCAAGGCCCGGATAATCTCACCGGTATGATCCTCCGCACAAAATAGCACCATGCCAATACCCATATTGAAGACACGGTACATCTCGTCCCGGGCCACTTTACCCCGCTCCTGAATGAGATGGAATACAGGTGGCACCGACCAGCAACGGCTGTCAAACCCCGCCGCGACACCGTCAGGAAGGATACGGGGCACATTCTCAGTCAGACCGCCGCCGGTGATATGCGCCATACCCTTAATCAGAGACATAAACGGCTTGAGCTGATTATAGTAACAGCGGTGAGGAGTCAGCAGCTCCTCGCCCAGGGTCTTACCAAGCTCAGGGTAATAGACCTCCAGAGACTGCCTGGTCTCACCGAAAACCTTACGCACCAGAGAGTAGCCGTTGGTATGCAGCCCGCTGGAGGGCAAGCCGATAATAATATCGCCGACGGCTATCGTTTCCCCCTGAATGATCCTATCCTTCTCAACAACACCGATAATAAAACCGGCCAGATCATAGTCCTCCCCGGCGTACAGCCCGGGCATCTCGGCAGTTTCCCCGCCGATCAGAGCACAGCCGACCTCACGACAGGCCCGGGCCAGTCCCCCGACAATGGCTCCCACCCTTTCCGGCACTAACTTCCCCATCGCAATATAGTCGAGAAAAAAGAGCGGCTCAGCGCCGCCGGTAAGGATATCATTAACACAGTGATTAACAATATCGATGCCAATGGTATCGTGCCTGTCTAGAGCAGAGGCAATCTTCAACTTGGTACCAACGCCGTCGACGCTGGAGACCAGCACCGGCTGCCGATAGCCCTTGAATTCAAAGAGCCCTCCGAAAAAACCGAATCCTCCCAGAACCTCGGGACGAAGAGTCGAGCGGACGTGACTGGCTATCAGCTTTTTAGCCCGTAAAGCATTATCGATACTAACCCCCGCCTTAGTATATGCTTCGTCCATTTATCCCACCTTTGCCGATAATTTCCCTATCAACGAATTATTAGAGAACACCGGATGCAACGCTACGGGAAAACAACTAAAACCGTAGGCAGCCGGAACCGTTAATTCCCAGTTGCCCGTTTTACATCAGGGATACCTGCCGGGCAGCATCCTTGGTCTCCAGCGCCAGCTTATCCATACCAAGCTGGACGGGTATCGGATAGTCACCGGTAAAGCAGGCCGCACAGAAAATGTCTTTAGGCAAGTCTACTGCTCGATACAATCCCTCAAGACTGAGGTACCCCAGCGAATCAGCCCCGATGAAGTCCCTGATTTCAGACACTGTTTTGTGAGCGGCAATCAATTCTCGCTGGGTTGCCATATCGACACCAAAGAAACAGGGATAGCGGAGGGGCGGCGCACAAATGCGCATATGTACCTCTCGAGCACCCGCTCTCCTCAACAGCCCGATCACCTTGGGAGTGGTAGTACCACGGACAATACTATCATCCACTAGTACCACCCGCTTACCGGACAGAACCTGAGGCAGAGGATTAAACTTTAGCTTAACACCGAGATCTCTGATACGCTGATGAGGCTCAATGAAGGTACGCCCGACATAACGATTCTTAATCAGTCCTTCACCCAGCGGTATCCCGGACCGGATAGCATAACCGACTCCAGCCGCAGTAGCTGAATCGGGAACACCCATCACCAGATCGGCATCCACCGGATGCTCCTCAGCCAGACCAGCCCCCATCGCTTGGCGCGCCTGATAAAGCAACCGGCCATTAATCACGCTATCGGGACGGGCAAAGTAGATATACTCGAAGATACAGAACCCTCGCCTACCCACCGCTATGGAATGACTACTGACACCACCGGCGTTAATAGAGACTATCTCGCCTGGCTCAATTTCCTTCTCGACACTGGCCCCGATGTGATCGAGAGCACAGCTCTCCGATGCGATCACCCATCCACCATTAAGCCTCCCCAGGCACAACGGGCGCACACCAAGGGGATCACGAACACCGAACAGGGTATCTCTGGTCATAATAGTAAGGGAGTATGCCCCCTTAAGGCGGTTCATAGCATACTTTATCCGCCCCATCCAATCTTTCTCGGTAGAGGAAAGAATAAGATTAGCAATGACCTCGGTATCAGTGGAAGAGCGGAAGCAATAGCCCCGATCACAGAGCTCCTTATGCAGATACTCGGCGTTGATAATATTGCCGTTATGGGCAACGGCAATAGTATCGGAGCCCTCACCGACAACGATCGGCTGGACATTTGTTATCCGGCTGGAGCCACGGGTAGAGTAGCGGTTGTGACCGATAGCGATACTCCCGGTGAGGCTACTGAGAGACTCCTCACTGAATACCTGGGATACCAATCCCATATCAGCAAAAACTTGAAGCCTATTACCATCGGTAGTGGCAATGCCGGCGCTCTCCTGGCCGCGGTGCTGAAGGGCGAATAGGGCAAAGAAGGTAAGCCGGGATACATCCTCATTCGGGGCATATATACCAAAAACGCCGCAAGATTCGTGCAACTCTGCCTTCCTCTCGATTCAACCCGAATAGCCACCCTCTACTTGAGATTATAACCAAAATTCCATCCAGAGGTCAATTAACCGGGTTAACTGAATCTTGACAAAAGAGTACACTTTTGGTGATAATCTCGATAGACCTGCCCCGTATCATTAGACCGATAGTGATTTAAAGAAGGAGGTAGGTTGTGAGCGAATCGAACGTCTATAGTTTTAAGGTTGATAAAAGGCAGCTTGAGCGCGCCAAGAAATTTTTCGCTCGACAGGGCATACCGCTTCATGACAACCTACGGGACCTGATTGACGTAGCGGCCGACTGTGAGCAATGTCTGGAACTACATGAGGATGATGCCCCTATCGGCGAACTGCAGAGTGCCTTTACCACCCTCCTCGCCACCAGCAAGAATACCTGGCACCTGAACAGTGTCCTACAAGAATCGGTACTAAAACTGGCCAAGATAACTAAGATGCCGGTAGATGTTATTGTCAATATACTGGGTGAAGCACGCCGAATCAAAACGGACACTGTCAAACTCTCCCAGTAACACAGAGGTCAGGAAGAGGAAGAAGGAGGTATCCTAAATTGAAAGATAGCCGCAGGGCAAGGATAGTGGTGGATGCAATGGGTGGCGACTACGCCCCCGGCGAAATAGTCAAGGGAGCTGTCCTAGCCGCCGGAGAAAATGGCCTTGATATCACCCTGGTCGGCTCATCGGACATCATTCAAGCCGAGCTTTCCAAATACGATGCCTCCCATCTACCTATCCGCTGCGTCCCGGCCGAAGACATTATTAAAGAAGGTAAGGATCAGGCTCTGGCGGTACGAAGCAAACCCGACGCCTCGATATCGGTAGCGGCAAAGCTACTCAAGGATGGAGAGGCAGATGCCCTGGTCAGCGCCGGCCCTACCGGAGCGGTGGTTGCCAGCGCCATCCGTCACGTGGGCATGATAGACGGCATAGAGCGGCCGGTAATCGGAGGAGCTATCTTCGATGCTCTTCCCGGAACGGTAGTCTTCGACTGCGGCGTGAATATGGATTGCAAGCCGTACCAACTGCTTACCTTTGCCCTCATCGGCGCTGTCTACTGCAGGAAGCTGCTCAATATCGATAACCCTACTATAGGACTACTCAACATCGGAGCTGAAGCGGAGAAAGGCAACCAGCTGACCAAGGAAACCTACCGCATCCTCAAGGAAAGCGGCCTGAACTTCATCGGAAATGTGGAAGGCAACCAGATAATGAACGGCAGCGCCAATGTCCTCGTTTGCGACGCCTTCGTTGGTAATGTGCTGTTCAAGTTTGTGGAATCGATAGGCATGTTTCACGACTCAGCAGGAGAAAAAAACGGTGCCGACCTGGGCGGTGGCATCATCTGGGGAGTTAACGGCCTCATCCGTAAGCTGCACGGGGCCAGCCGGGCCCCTCACGTGGCGCTGAAGATACGCCACGCTAAACTGGCGGTCGAAGCCGACCTGGTAGGCGCCCTCAAGTCAGAACTGACCAGCGTAATGAGAGAAATCAAGCGATAGGTATAGCTTCAACAAAAATTAGACGGCTATCGTTCCCGATGCAGTAGCAAACATCCCGAAAGACTCGCTCAAGAATGCGGCACTCAATATAAGCACCATCTTTGTATATATATCCGGCACAGACTTAAATGAAGCCGTTTGACCAGGCTTAAGGAGATCTTTCCGGCAGGTAGAATAGTGAGCGAATTTTTGCTATGAAATATGAAGCAGTCTATGACATAAGCGTCTTACTTGGTGTCGAAGATATCGACTATCCGGGCACTCCACCATACTCCAGGGAACTGATAAACAGCCTGAAGAACGGCGACACGAGCAACCTATCACGGCTGGTCATGAGTACCCACTCCGGTACACACTTGGATTCTCCATCCCATTTTATCCCGAACGGAAAGAATATCGACGATTACCCTGCTACGGCATTTATTCTACCCGCGCAGGTGGTAACTATCGAAGACAAAGAGGTAATCCGGCCCTCTGAACTGGAGAAGCTGGACACCAGAGCGGGTGATGCCCTCCTCTTTAAGACAGACAATTCGATAAGCGGCCATGCGATAAGCGGAGAATTCCGGGGGAGCTTCGTTCATCTTTCACCGGAGGCTGCCGATTTATGCGTTAAGAGAAAACTGGGCCTGGTCGGCATCGACTTCAATACCATTGAGCCATGCCACGCCGATACATTTCCCGTTCACAAAAAGCTTCTCGATAGCGGAATATTGATTCTGGAGAGCATCAACCTGAAGGACGTTCCTCCGGGAAGATACACCCTCTTCTGCCTGCCTCTGAAGATGAAAGGCGCCGAGGCATCGCCGGTACGCGCTATCCTGATACGCTAATGTAGCACCAGCACAGTAAAAAACTTTACCAACCGCTATCCGGCGGGGTAGAACCGCCACCGCAGTGAGCCTTCAACCAGTTTATAATAACCATCAAAGCCCGTTCATCCCGGCGTAGCCGGTGTCCCGCCCCGTCAATAATGACTAACTTCTTGTACTCACCCGCCCGGTCGTACAACCGGTAGGCATGGCTGACATCGACCACCTCATCCCGACTGCCGTGCAGCAGCAGCAACGGCCGTGGGGCAATACCGGAGATATACTCAATGGGGCTAACCAGACTGAAGTTATCCAGCCACTCCTGATCAGAATGAGGAAAGTCTCTATCCCTGATGATGCCGATGCCGCGATAGTAATCAATGATAGACTCCCCTTCGGCAAATCCGTCCTTAAGTGAGTCAAACTCCGCCGGGCAGGCACAGGCAGCCAGGGAAGAGATCCTGGCATCCTGCGCCGCGACATATACCGAAACAGCCGCCCCACCGCTGAAACCAACCAGCGCCAGATGGGAGCGGTCGACATCGGGAAGCACCCAGAGGTAATCGACAGCCGCTGCCAGGTCCCTGGTCCAGTCCATAATATCGAAATTACCGCCGCTGTCGCCCACCCCCCGAAAACGAAAAGTCAACACGGCAAACCCCTCCCGGCAAATCCTCTCCGCCAGAGCAGGGTAGCCCCCATCATCCGGGTCTGGATTCACACCAGGGGCACCGTACGGGATACCATGACAGATACAGACAGTAGGATATGAAGACGCACCGGCATCACCACCCGGCAGGTAAAGCTGGCCGGAAATCTTGACCTCATCCGCAGCAAAGGCAACAACTCGGACAACCATTCTATGCTCTCCTCAACATAACAACGAACTCTCTATTTCCGGAAGCACCCGCTATGGGTGACGCTACCAGTCCTCCCAGCCGGAAGCCGTGTTCAATCAGCCAGGCAATGAAGCGCCCTAAGACTCTGGCCTGTATCTCAGGTTGCTTAACCACGCCGCCCCTACCCACCTCTTCCTTTCTCGCCTCGAACTGGGGTTTCAACAGCACCAGCAGATAACCGTCATCCCTAAGCAAGCGGGCCACCGATGGTATTACCTTCTCCACCGAGATAAAAGACAAATCGAAGGTGGCCAGATCCGCCTTTTCCGGAAGAGAAAAAGGGTAGCGGGCGTTTATCCTCTCCATAACCACCACCCGGGGGTCCTGCCTCAGCCGGTAGTCAAGCTGACCATAGCCGACATCAACGGCATAGACCCGGCTTGCCCCCCGCTTGAGCAGGCAGTCGGTAAAGCCACCGGTTGAAGCACCGATATCAACCGCCACCTTATCCGAAACATCGAGCCCGAACTGGCTCAGGGCATGGTCAAGCTTGATACCACCGCGTCCGACGAAAGGAGGCGGCTCGGCGACAGTAACCTCGACATCCTCGGCCACCAGAGTCCCCGCCTTAGCAATCACCTTGCCACCCACCGCTACCTTCCCTGCCATAACAAGTGCCTGAGCCCTGGCCCGGGTCTCAACCAGCCCCCTCTCGATAAGCAGACTATCAATCCTTTTCTTGCACCCCATGCTATTCCACCCCGCAATACAGATAGCTAATCGCCAGAAGGAGAAAAGGTAAAACTGGGGACGTAGACCTCAGCATTACTCTGGAACCTTACCTTGACATTACTGGCATCCGGTAATTGAATTAGGCACGGACTGAACACGAGGATAGCCTTAGATATATCCCATGACCCTTCCGGGCCTGATGATACCTTCGCTGAAGGGGGAATTAGAGGACTTATGAACTGGAAGCTCCCCGGTTTATGCCTCCAGATAGGAGCGCCACTCCAGCATCTCATGCATAACCGCTTCGTAATCCTTATGCACGGCTTCGTAGAGTTTGGCATTCTCCAGGGCAATAGCACCAAGATTAGCCGCCGCAGTGACGAAGTAAATATCGTCTTTGCTGAACTGGCGCTGCTCCGCGGTATACACCCTGACCTCTCCGATAATCTCATCCCTTAGCATCATCGGTACGGACAGGATTGAGGCGATTCCTTCTTTCTTGACCTGCTCCGGATACTGTATCCGCTTGTCGCTGGTAGCATCAAGAATAGCAACCGCCTTCCCTTCCAGTGTTTCGGGAATACTCTTAACAGCCGATAGCGGCCCCATCTTAACGAACCAGTCACTCAGACCCCAGGCTACGGCATGAAACAAGAGCTTTCTTTCCGGAGCCAGGAGCGTCAGCGAGCAGGCCTTGGCTCCCATAGACTTAGCCACATTCTCAACTATGGACTTAAGAACGAGCTCGGAATCACGGGCCGAGTTTATCTCTGCCGCCACCTTATATAAGCTATGATAGTATTTGGTCTCGACTTTTTCCATAATAAATAACATCCCCCCTATTTCCCGAATAGCAATAAATATTACCCTATCAGACCTGCGGTGTCAATTGCGTAGGACAAATTTCCCAAAATAACTGAGATTACCACTAACCTATCGGCCTGTTTTTCGTTATAAACTATACAAAGGGATACCCTGAGGAGCCGGTAATGTCGAGAGATGGCGATATGAACCTTACCTGCCGCCAGTGCGGGAGGGAATTTGTCTTTTCCGAAACCGAGCAGGACTTCTATAACCTGAAAGGATTCCTTCCCCCCAGCCGTTGCCGTGAATGCCGCTCGTTAGCCTCGGTAGCAGAGAATCACAATCATAACCACAACCACTCCTGTGCGCAGTGCGGGACAAAGCTGGAGAAAGAGGCCCCCGTCTTTTGTACCGCCTGCCTGAAGAACACCCAGCTTGGCTTAGAGCGGAAGGTCAGACAGGGGGAGAAGGTGGCTAAAGCAGCACAGGCAAAACTAAAAACCACCGAGTTCCGGAAGGCCGAGTTGGAGGATGCGCTCTACCAGACGGAGCAGATGGTGGCGGATCTGGATCTCAAGGTGAGCAATCTGAGCCAGGACCTTGAGAAGGCTAAAGAGGCCTATGTTGCCTCAGGATGGATTAAGCCACTGCTGCAGAGTATCGAAGAAAGGCTGAAAGCACTGGAGAGCACCCAGTGCGAAAGCAACCAGAGGATATTTGAGATAATTCACACGATGCAGAAGCGTTATGAAAATACCGGCCTCTTCGATATAATCAAACGCAGCCTGATACCTTACCGGGGACAGGGCACCTGATTCACTACCTAAAGCGCTAACAGGAACAGGCAACTACCTTACTATCCGACTAATTTCCTTGAACACTTCTCCGTGCGCCACCTTGAGCAACTCAAACAACGCCATCTCCGTACTGGTAATGCCGGCACCGGCGCTTCTCATCTTATCCAGAGCAATCGTCTTATTCCTGGCCGTTCTTGAAGAGACCGCATCGCCGACAACCTGAACCTCATATCCAATCCCGAGCAGATCTACTACCGTCTGATAAACGCAGACGTGTGACTCTATGCCAGCAACCAGGATCTGCCTGCGGTTCAGCGTCTTAATCTCTCGCAAGAAACTCTCTTCACCACAGCAGCTGAAGCTAAGCTTGGCTATCGGCTGGACATCGGATAAAAAATGTGCCAGCTCCGGTACGGTCCTGCCCAACCCCTGCGGGTACTGCTCGGTTACTATTATCGGGACCCCGAGAGCCTGCGCACCCCTTATGAGCTTCTTAAGGTTTAAGAAGAGCTCTTCCTTATCGCTCATAACAGTAGCCAGCTTATCCTGAACATCAATAATGACCAAGACAGTATTCTCTAAATCGAGCATCTAAATACTATCTCCTCCGTCTTCATCCATAATATTCATCTACCCCATCCGAACAACCATTATGTCAAATTAGATTATCCGGGCAGAATTATGATTGAGCACCACGGATTATCTTCATAGCCAGCCGATCAATACGCTGTTTGACTTTTTTGTTTTTTGCTATTTCCCCCGGCTTTGTCGCCAGACCGGTAACGCTGCCCATCCACTGCATCTGGCAGAGAGCAGCGTAGGTTCTGATATTGCTAATTGCCTTGCCAATACCTTCCTCAGCCACAGCCATACCCGCAACCGGTTTACCCGACAGTTTCGGCCAGATAGGGCATGTCCGGTCCATAAAATTCTTGAGCAAGCCGGAAAGCATCTCAAAGTAAGCCGGGGTACCGATAACCCAGCCGTCAGCGGCTAACAGTTTAGGGTACAATTCCTGCATATCATCCCGGAGCCTACAAACACCCTTTCGGTTTACTCCGCCTTCTTCACAGGATAAACAGCCGCAGCAGGTCTTGATCTTCTTTTTCCGGAGAAGAATTAATTCCGTCTCAACCCCGCTTTCGGCCGCTCTGGCGAGCAACTCCTTCACCATCCACTCGGTGTTGCCCCTTCGCGGAGATCCGGATATCCCGATTATTTTCACAGCACCATTCCTCCTACCCACGGGGTAACGACACTAAACAACACACCGGGCAGGGAACATAAGCTCAATCGGCCTTGAGCAGGAACTGCCCGTTACCCAGAGGCTCAAGCTTACGGAATAGTTCCTCTGACTTCATGACCAGCCCGAAATTCTCACTGACCTCGGCAATAGTCGTCTGGCAAAAGGCATCATTTAAGGAAGCGGTAGCATCGGATATCAGAATTACGTCCCACCCCCTGTTAAAGGCATCACGTAATGAAGACTCCACACAGATTGAGGTATCAATCCCGGAAAATATTATGGTGTCTATCTTCATTGACCTTAGCCAGAGTTGAATCTCGGTATCCTGAAATACGGAGTCGCGCCTCTTGCGCACAATATAGTCATCTTCCTGAGGTTTCAGTTCATCGGTGAACTCGCTGTCCCAGGTACCACGGATACAGAGAGGTACTCTGTCGATTCTTTCACGCCGTTTGTGGGGGAGAATCTGATGCTGTCTCTCCAGCATATCGATACCTGAGCTCTCACGAAGCGCCTGGGAGAAAAACACCGGAATGTTTAGTGTCTTTACTTTCCGGTACAAATCCTGAATGACCGGCAACACTTGCCGGTATCTCGATATGTCATAGCCAATTTTGTGGAATGATCCCCCCGGAGCTACAAAGCCGTTTTGGACATCGATAATTATGAGAGCAGGGTTAATCTTGTAGACCATGTCGCTATTATGCCAAATTACTCCATTCCAAATCAACCGTAAACTTATGCGTTACGCCGTACTCTGCAGATCACATATTACTCTATTGCATTCCCGCCTTTTGCAGGAACTGACCTATGGCGGACCTTTCCGCCTCATTGAGCAGTCCCTTCTTGTAGGCAATCGAATCAAAAAAGAACTGGATATGATCGGGCACCTGCCACAAGTGTGTATCTGCGTACCGATACCCGTAGCGGCTGGAGCTGGCCAGCTTTTCTCCGGAGACCTTTTCATTACTGTATCCAACACGAGAGACCAGCTCCGGAGTAAAACCATTCTTACGTGAGATAGTACTGAGGGTATCGTGGACGCCTGTGCCATGCTGAGCGGCATTTTTTGTTCTGTAGGCAACCTCCTCAGGAACTCCCAATCTTACTGCCGCTTCCCGGTGGGTATGCTTACCGATTCTATCGTCGGCCGATTTTACTTTCAGACGCGGAGAGACATTCGCCGCCAACCCGACTATCTTGGCATCGCAATAGGGGAATAGTTGCTCCGACCTATGGGCTAAAGCAATCTTGTTCTCCCTATCGAACGTCTCAATGTCACCTCTCTGCCAATCATCCTGCATTCTTTTTCGCAAGCCTTCATGACCCTCCGCCGCAATGATATTGGGATACCACGTGTAGCCACCCCATAACTCATCCGGACCCTGACCGGAGAAAACCTGATATGTTTCATCCTGGCTGGCAACCTTCAGCGCAGCATAGATTCCGATGCCGGCTTCTATTTGAACCATATCCCTCTCTTCAACCGCCAGGGCTACCTGCGGGATGCAAGACTCAATAATATCCTGACTCATACTAAAAACTCTATGTCTGAGGCCGAGTTCCCGGGCAAACTGCCTGGCATATTCAATATCACTGGTACCATCAACACCCGCCGTATAGGCTGTTACCTCTATTTCCCTCTCAACCGCCATGTCCTTAACCAGCTTGGCCATCAAGCAGCTGTCTACCCCACCCGACATGAGTACCCCCACCTTCTTCAATCCTCGAATCCTCTTGCTCACAGCCTCTCTAACAAAATCGCAATAGTAGTCGACGGAGGTTGCCATATCTTCTATCTGGTTTTCACCACCCCATACTGGTGTGGAGCACACATCTTCAAGGATAACACCTTTCTTACTAAAGCAGGCTAGAGTCCCTGCCCGCAGCGGCTTCACGTTGCGAAGCCCGATATCCCAGAGAAGCTTCTTTAACGAGGCAAATGCTATCAACCGGCTGTTTTGAGCATAGAAGGCCGGCCGAAGACCGCTCATGTCACGCAGAACCACGGTCTGCCTGCCGTCACTTGCCGCCAGCAGGTAAGCCCCATCCAGAAACGGCGCTATCTGTTTCACAGTGGTCTTTAGGTCACCATGATAATTATCCGCCAGGAGACGTGCGACAATCTCAGAAGCATTTTTCAAATGAGATTTACGCCCCGTTTTCAGAGACCTCTTCAACTCCTGAATATTATAAAGATTCCCTTCACATAGCACCGCCAGCCCATGGCCTCGATCAAAAGCCGGGGCCTCGGGAAATCCTTCCGTGGCAAAAGATGCCTGACCCAGTGCCTGATCGCAAACGCGCTTGAGAGTAGCGTTACCGGTTGCCGGTGCTCCGTTACTGACAAGCCAGGAGCTATCGGAATTACTGTGGTCAATATTTCGCATCATGCGATTGGCCGTAGTACTAACCTCATCTCCATTTCGACTGACAACACCAAATATCAATCCCATAAAATAAACCCCCTGCTGCAAAATAACTGATCTCTAATGGGAAAAATGAAACACGGAAAACAACGCAGATTAAGAAAAAATGAACGACGGTAAGTAGTTGTGTTTATTTTTGATCCGAAAGGCTAAGGAGAACCCCTCAGGGCAAGCCCCGGCAGATAAGTCTTGCAGAAACCATAACAAGTTTATGTTAACACGTGGTCATCGGAGAGTCAAGGGGCGCCTGATTCTAAAACCAGACGCCCCTTTTACAGCCTTTCAATGCCTTTTAGCCCTAATTCATATGGTGTCTAATTCCATCCTAGTCTCTATAGCGATTAACCTCTGATACCTTTTGCGACTTTGCTGCCAAGCTCCCGGCATAGAGAAAGATCATCCTGCTTCGGCTGCCATTTGGCTTTGACCCCTTCCGCAGCTAATGGAATCTTACAGAGTTTCAGGTGATCCTCAATGATTGCCACACCTTCTCCACTCCACCCGTATGAACCGAAGGCAGCCCCGACCTTATTCTGGAATTTCATACCCCTCAGGTCCTCAAGTATCGGCCTTATTGTCGGCAGTACCCCCTGATTCAAAGTAGGTGATCCGACTATAACGGCCCCGGCTTTAAATATCTCCGTTAAAACATCATTCCGGTCCGATAAGCCGACATGAAACAGTTTGTACTGCAAACCTTCGGCAGCAATACCTTCACCGATCGCTTCGGCCATTTGTCTCGTTCCTTCCCACATGGTGTCATAAATAATAACAGCACTCTGTTCAGGCTTTTGTGCAGCCCATTCCTGGTACTTGGTTATGATTTGCAGCGGATCCTTACGCCAGATAATACCATGGCTGGGTGCTATCATATCGACCGGTAAGTTGAGCGCCAGCACTTCATCAATTTTCTTTGCCACCATGGCACTAAACGGAGTGAGTATATTGGCATAGTATTTTAACGCTTCCTCGTAAAGCTCAGTCTGATCTACCTGGTCGTTAAAAGGAAATGCCGCGGCGTAGTGTTGCCCAAAAGCGTCGTTCGGCATCAAGATATTGGCCCCGGCCAGGTAAGTAAACATGCTATCGGGCCAGTGAAGCATAGGAGCTTCAACAAAGACAAGCTCATTCTTGCCGATATTGACCCTGTCCCCTGTCTTCACTGTTTTAAAGTTCCACTGCTGATGATAATGCCCTTCAATGCTCTCCTTGCCTCGCGGTGACACAATTAGTGTAGCGTTCGGCGTATGCCTCATCACTCCAGGCAGGCTACCGGAGTGGTCGGACTCGGCATGGTTGGCTACGACGATATCAATCTTAGACGGATCGACCAGCTCTGCGATGTTCTTAATCAGCTGGTTCTGAAAAGGACCCCAGACCGTATCAACCAGAACCGTCTTTTCATCAACGATCAAATACGAGTTATATGAGGAGCCACGGTGAGTGGACAGTTCATGACCGTGGAAGTGCCTCAACGCCCAGTCGACCACACCAACCCAGTAGACACCTTCTTTCAATTTGACCACCATCTTGTAGACCTCCTAACATGAATACTGAATAATAATCAGTCGATCTTCTTAAACGAGCTTTTACCCACTTTACAGACAGGACACTTCCAATCATCCGGTATTTCCTCAAATGGCGTACCGGCAGCTATGCCGCCATCCGGATCGCCGATAGCCGGATCATAAACCCATCCGCAAAATAAGCACTTGTACTTAGCCATCTTTTTTGATTCCTCCTTTTTCTCTGCTACATAGCCATGGTTTATTTCGAGTAAGGGAAACCGCCCGGCCTATCATACAGGCCAGACAGCTCAATCAACCTTTTCGAATTCACTCTTCGCTGCCCCGCAGACAGGGCACTTCCAATCGTCAGGTATCTGTTCAAACGGCGTACCGGCAGCTATACCGCCATCCGGATCACCGACAGCCGGATCATATATCCATCCGCAAACCGAACACCTATACTTGGTCATTTTCTTGGATTCCTCCTCTTTTTTCTCTTCTACATAGCTGGGGGCTGTTTTCGGCGTTGTCCCCCGCTTGACCTGATGATAGTATTCATACGTCATGCAGGGCTTATCATTCAATACCTCTCCGTCCACTACTTCTCCGATAAAAATAGTGTGGGTACCGACATCCATTTCTCCGGTTACTTTAGCTTCCAGATACGAGACGGTGTTATCCAAAATCAGCGGTGATCCGGTTTGACCTGATTTATAATTTATGCCCGACAGTTTATTGACTTCCCTGCCTGATTTGAAGCCGAACTGCCCTATGAAGGACAGAGGAGTATCTTGACCGAGTACCGATACGGCAAATGCGCCGCTTGCTTTGATATATTCCCAGGTTAGATTTGTCTTATTGATGCTTATGGCAATCGTGGGGGGTTCAGAAGTTATCTGAAAGACGCTGTTAGCGATCTGACCGTTAAGCTTCTCGCCCTTTCGGGATGTCACTACATACAAGCCATAACTTAGTTTGTGAAGAGCCTTTGGATTCACTGTTCACCTCCTGATACTTTCTTATTATTTTGCACTATCCGTAGTCTAACACTCGAAACTACACTAAGCCGACCAATCACCTTTAACCAGTGACATTTTCAAGTCCCTGGCAATCCAGACAGAGGCCGGTAAACTCCAGATAGTGGTTAGTTACTTTAAGTCCTGTCCTGCTGGTGATCCTCTCCTCAATCGTGTCATCGACAGGATCATCAATATCCAGAATTCGCCCGCATTGATTACAGCGGAAATGGTAGTGGTTATTCGTATTACCGTCAAAATGCGCTGTGCCGTTAGACACAAGCATCTCAGATACCTCACCGGTCTCTTTCAGTAATCTTAGATTGCGGTACACCGTAGCTAAACCTATGTTGGGGATCTCCCGCTTAACCTGCTCGTGTATCCATTCTGCAGTAGGATGTGACGAAGTATTTACCAGTACTCTAAGGATAGCTTCTCTCTGTATTGATCTCTTCATATTAAATATAATAATGATTATCGTTATTATAATATCAAAAGTAAAAATTTATGTCAATATTATAATAACCCCAAAGATATGGAAGATATGCTTTATTTAAGAGTAATACCTTGAGCGCCCGAATATCGAATGCCTGGTCAGTATCTGATCCTTGAGACGGCGATTTTAGTCCTCCATTTGCATTAGGTGACATCGCTTATGCCATAATCGTGGTAGAGATCAACGACCTGGGCACCGACTTCACCTCCCCAGTGTACTTCTTTACTTCCACTAGTCCTCCTGAGTTTATTCATTATGCCGGAAGACTCTAACACATGTATAGATGTTTTTGAGTGGAAGGTCAAAAGAATTATAACTCTACCTAAATTAGGGATAATGAGATAGAATAAAAACATGCAATATGAAACAGCATACTCAATCTCACCAGAAGAATTTACACGTCTTTTTGAAGACGGTTATTTAGTTCTAGGACCTCCTAGACCAGTGCAGCAGATTACTAACATAACAAGAGGAGTTTTTTGTATTCAAACCAGCAGTGACATTATTAACTCGACCAAGAACACAACTAAAATGCTCATCCTACTAAGACATCTCAAAAAGGATAAACAGATTGAGCTCCTTACTGATAATATAACCTTAATAAAAATGGCAATTAACCGCTATCAGTATCAGAATAAACCGATAGGAACCCTAATTAGAGCACATTGCATGGCACTTCATCCGACCCAGCAAATCCATCTACAGAAAACCGTCAGCAGTATTAGCACATATTCAGGATGGCAGATTCAACAAGGAGACACAAAAAATACCCTTCTAATTATTAGCCGAATCCAGTCTATTGAAAAACAAGATATAGAACAGGAAATCAGTAGAATAAGACAGTTTATGGATGCTCTCTGCTTGATTTATAAAGTTGGCTTCTTTTTATATCACGTTTCTCATGCACCAATATGTCAATTATCCCCCACGGTTTCCTTTGGTCAAGCAGAAAGAATGTTAGAACCTATCAAAAAAGAGGATATTATCAGAATAGCGGCTCAGATCCAATTATCGAGGGAAATAGCAACAACCATTCGTGGCTTAAACCAAGCTTATGTTGATAATTACTATGCTAGCCGCCTTGACCGACTCTGGGCAACTGTTGAAGAACTCTTTTCTGGCTCCGCCAATCATTTATTAAAATCGGACGAAATAGCAGCAATTTTAAAATCTATCGAAAGTACAGAACTCGTAAATGACAATAAACGTCTGGGAAAATTTGCTGACTTATTAAAGAATCCAAACCATTTTCCTGCTAAAGGCCGTAATGAACGAATTTCCGACACCATTTCAAAATTATTAAAAAGAAACCGTGAAGAAACATACGATGAGATACGGAAATGTTCTGAAATACGCGGAAAATATGGTCATAACATTCCACAGTATTGGCAGCCAATTGATGAAGCAGAAAAATACTTAAGGAATGTACTCACTGATTATCTGGATTTATTAACATCTAAAAGGGAGAATGACAACAATATTTAAATTCAGCATAGACATTACTTTCTAACATTAATTAAGTTTCTTAGAGACTAATTATGATTTCCGAACTGACTAACCCTTTTCGGCAATACTCAACAAGAAGGCGCCTGATCCTGGAACCAGACGCCTCATTTTTTCGTAATTTAGCTTCAAAACTTTATTACCATTGCACGAACATCGGCATTACGACGTGGATATAGTTGTCCACACCCACCGGACGTATCACGCCGGGGCTGGACGGATTGGTAACCTCAAGAGCCACCTGCTCTTCACGGAGCACACCGAGCACATCGGATAAGTATTTACCGTTAAAGGCAACCTTCGCCTCTCCACCCTCAACAATAGCATCGATTTCGCCGACATCGTCACCCACTTCCTCCGAGCGGGCGGTAATGGTCATCTTGCCCGTGGTCAGATCACCACTGCCGGGGATAATCAGCAGACGGACAATACCGCTGCCATCGCGGGCGAAGATAGAGGCTGTCTTAGTCGCCCTCAAGAAGGATGCTACGTCAACCACCGACCGGGTGCTGTAGCTCTGGGGAATGAGCTGAGCATAATTGGGGAAAGTTCCCTGGACCATCTGGGATACCAGCTCGATGTTCTTCAGACGGAACAGCGCCTGGCTCTTATTGGGGTCCACTATTATCTCAACAGGCTCCTCCTGGTCAGCCATAAGCCGGTTCAGTTCAGCGAGGGTCCGTGCCGGAATAATAACCTTGGCCTTTTTAGCGACCGGGAGGACAAGGGGCAGCTTATGCACCGCCAACCGGAAGCCATCGGCCGCTGCCAGGGTGAGCAAATCACCGTCAAAATCAGCGTCGACTCCGGTAAGAACCGGACGGGACTCTTCCGTAGCCGCAGCAAAGACAACCTGGGTAATACCCCGCTGCAAGGCCTCCACTTCAACCTTAGTAGTCACTACCGCCTCCACCTTTGGTATCGGTGGGAAATCCGCCGCATCGACGCCGCTGATACGAGCCTCAAAGCGGGCACACTTCAACTCCAGTGTCTTGGTACGCGGGGAAAGGCTGATTTCAATCTTCTCATTAGGAAGAGAGGCAACGAACTCAGTGAGCAGCCGTGCCGGAACAGTAATCTCCCCTTCTTCTTCTATTTTGGCACCGATCCAGCAGGAAGTGGCCATCTCCAGATTGGTCGCCGTAAGTTTCAGCCGGGACTTATCCGTAGCCAGAAGGACATTACCGGTTATCGGTAGGGTTGTGCGCACCGCTACCGCTCTGCCCACCACATTCAATCCGCGACTCAGGTTCTCCTGAAGGCAAGTCAACCTCATAATACACCCCCCAAACGTATACTCCTGTAGCGAAGTAGTATACACCAATCCGGGATGAGAGACAAGTCTTTTGTAATTACCCGGTGACCTCATCCCCGCTGAAGCACCCGTGGAATACGGGTGCCAATACCGAACGGCAGCCAAGCGCTCTTTCTAGTTTTTTATTTTCTCAAAATCGCTCTTGCCTGCCCCACAGACCGGACAAACCCAATCATCAGGGAGTTCATCAAACGGTGTCCCCGGCGCGATATCACCCTCCGGGTCACCCAGCTCCGGGTCATAGACGTAACCGCAGACGGTACACTCGTACTTATCCAATTTCGCCATTCTAAGCACTACCTCCTTTTCTCTTCAATATAGCTGGGAGCAGTCCTGGGCGTGGTGCCCCGTTTGACCTGGTGATAATACTCGTAGGTCATAGAAGCCTCATCGCTGATAACATCGGCATCGACGATATTGCCGATAAAAATGGTATGACTGCCCACATCTACTTCTTGAATTACTTTAGCCTCCAGATAGGCAACGGCGTTTTCGATAACCAGAGGAGCACCGGTCTTACCTATCCTGTAATCAACTCCCTCGAGCTTATCGGAATCCCGGCCCGACTTGAAGCCAAAGCGTCCCACGAAAGAGAGGGGAGTCTCCCGGCGCAGGACAGAGGCCGTAAAGACCCTGCTCTCCTGGATAAACTGGTGGGTCAGGTTACTCTTGTTGATGCTTACGGCAACCGTCGCCGGCTCGGAGGTTATCTGGAACACGGTGTTGGCGATTTGAGCGTTGAGCCGATTCCCCTGCTTCGAGGCAACGACATACATGCCATAACCTAATTTATGTAAAGCTTGAGCATTCACCTGCAGATACCTCTGTTACATTACCTCTTTTTCACTGGCCTCAACGGTACGATCAATCTCGGCACCCAGCGTGGGCGGTAACCCCTGGATATCCACCCTGAGAAAGCCGCGGACGATGGTAGCGGTAGCCTCGGTACGAGTCAGTCCCCGCGCCATCAGATACTCAACTTCCTCCTCAGCAATCTTACCTACCGCCGCTTCGTGGGAGAGGTCAATACCGGCCAGATTACCCTTAAGCTCGGGTATGGCGTGAATCATACCGCCATTATTTAGAATGAGCCCCCGGCACTCGAGGTGCCCCTTTACCTCAGGAGCACCACCATCGATAAAGCCACGGGCAATAATGTCACCCCCGGTGGTGATGGCACGCGATATGATTTCTGTCTTAGCACCTTTAGCCTCCAGGAATACTCTGGAGCCGACGTCCAGCGACGATCCCTTGCCGGCGACCAGGATGCTGTTATACCTGACAGTAGCATTCTCACCGACACACCTGGCGGACGGATTCATCTGCAAAGAGTGAATCGGTTTCATCAGTACGTAGTTGCTCAAGAAAAGGCCGTCCTCCTCCACAATAATCCCGGTGCGGGGGCGGACTGCCACCGCCGGGTTCCAGCTGTGTATCATGGTAAAGGTAACCTTAGCCCCTCTTTTGATATAGAACTCGGATACCCCCATATGCAGCCCGGGGTCTTCCCTGGATGCGGTGGTGCAGCCGGTAATAATATCAAGCTCTGAGCCTTCCTCAGCGATAACAATGTTGTGCACATTCTGCGCCAGACGCGCCTTGGCCAGATAGAGACAGGCCTGTACCGGAAAGACGGTCTTATGACCGGCTAGCGCCCTGATAAAATAACCGTCGCCACGGTTCAGCTCAACGTTGGCGGTGTACTTATCGGTATCCACGGCAACCGCCCGCCACCAGTAATCGGACAGCCAGTCGTACTTCTTTAACGCCTGGCTGATAGGTATTACCTCGACACCATCTCCTCTGATTGAGCTGTGAACCGGGGTATTGTCCATCTGGATATAGGTCCCCGACCTCTGGCTGGTATCATCCAGAACAACCCCTGCCTCCAGCATATGCTCCCTGGCCTGAGCCGGAAGCTGTTCCGGGTCCGGCTGGTAAGGCTGTTCTTCGGCTGAGGTAAGGTAGGCGCTCAAATCGATATCTTCACCGAAGGCAGCCGGTTTAGCCGCCGCCGCTTTAGCCTTTTTCCGATATGACTCCGACGACTTTATCTCAGACATTCGGGTGCCTCCTCAACAGACAATTGACACATGACCCGTAGCCGCTTTCCTTGATGGTCTGCAGTATTTCATGAGGGTCACCCTGACAGCTGATTCTGCCGTCGCACATAACATAACCGGTGCGGGCGTTCACGTAATCCAGGATATGACCGGTATGAGTAATGATAAGCCCCATACATTTTCGGTCCGGAATCGGGCAGTGTTTTTCCAGGAGTTCATTGATCAACTCGCCGATAAGAACAATGTTTTCCAGGTCAACGCCGGACTCCGGCTCATCAAGCAGAGCCAGCTTCGGCCTCTGCGCCAGGAGCTGCATCATCTCGGAGCGTTTTATCTCCCCCCCGGAGAACCCGTAGTTTATTTCCCTATCCAGAAAGTCCTCCAGGTCAGTCCGTTTCGCCAGCTTGGCGACAGTCTCGGCATCTCCCCGCCCCTTGAGACAGGCGGTGACCATATCGCTCATCTTTACCCCCCGCACCACCGGCGGGCGCTGGAAAGACATGCCGATACCTAAACGGGCACGCTCATCAAGCGATAACCCGGTTATATCCTTACCCTGAAAGGTAATACTGCCTCTTACTATCCGGTACTTGGGAAAACCCATCAGCGCCGCCAGCAGAGTAGTCTTGCCGCTGCCGTTAGGACCGAAGAGAACATGGGTCTCACCGGTACCTATCGTCATATTTATGTCGTGAAGGATTTCCTTCTTCCCCACCGCCACCGCCAGTTGCTTAATCTTCAGCATATATCTATCACCCCGCTAATGACTGTTCAATTTTCAACCGCCGTCCAGAGAGGGGTGCTCTTTACGAACAAACCAGCCCGCCGGATCGCTGAGGTATTCATAGTAGTCAAGCAGAACCAGGTAGTGCGCTCGTTCTTCGGCAACCAGCGCCTGATAGAAATTCCGCTCGGCATCATGGGTAGCAGCCTGACCCTGCACTTTGTAATAGTCACCGGTCTTGTTTTCCATTGCCATGGCCGTCTTTACCGCATCAATTTCTGTGGTGGCAGCATCAACCTCGGTTCCCGTTTTCTCTATTGCGTCGGCAAATACCGTTCTCAGCCGCTTGCCCTCGTCCGGCTTAAAATCGGTGCCGGGCCAACCCTGCTTGACCCGTATGGAGTCATATATCTTCTCAAAATTCTGCCGGTGAACATCCTCCTCGGCAGCCAGCGATTCCAACAGCTTCCTACCCAACTCATTACCGCTCTCCCGGCTGGCTTTGAGATAGAACTGCTTGCCGTCTATCTCCATTTTGATGGCAACCTGTAACACCTGTAACGTCCTGTCCTGATCGATTCCCATAACTCCTCCTTTTTCTCTTTAGCCCGGGTTTTCTCCAAACAACTCTCACATAAGACGAACTAAACCACACCCGGAAATGAATATATAACCTATAATACCCTGTTTGTCAACATCGATGACATATTGATCGGCGAGTCAGACCCGTTTATATCTCCTACCATCACACGTCCCTGACCTTGCTCAACGCCTCCTTCACTTTGCCAAGGTGAGTCTTGGTGGCATCAGCCAGATCAAGCAAGACTTTCTTAAACTCTACCGTATCCCCTTCAAATACTTCAAAGTACTTTTGCTCTATGATAGATTGCTCTATATACAAAGCTGTGGATAAAGCACCTATCAGGGATATCCCAGACTTATTCACCTTATCAAGCTCACGTTCCAGATAGTCCGAGAATGTTTTTATCGCGGAAGTATTAAACCTTCTTTCGTCAATAAGAACGCTCCCTTCCTCTATCTTTAAAGATAACTTACCCAACCAGGAGGCATGCTCAACCTCTTCTCCGGCAAGTGCCGTCCAAAAAGTACGATGGTCGGGAAAATGCTTTGCATAAGCTCGGTAAAGCTTACCGATACCGATTTCGTTATCCATCAGCAACTCGACAATATACATCCGGTTTTTCTCGGCACCCATAGTGCACACCCCCTCCAATTGAATGTATCTATTAGAACACATATTGGTTTTGTATGCTATTGTAAAACCTGGCCCCTTCTTTACGACACACCCCACGAACATAAAGCAACGTCTTGAAGCTCTCGCGTAAGTGCGAAGGCCCGGCAATCTAGCCGGGCCTTCGCTGGATGGAAATCGAGCGGCGGACGATATCCGTTATTTCTTGCTACTACCCTCGATGGCTTTGGTACTGCCACCTACCTTGATCTGAATCTGTTTCTTCTTCTTTTCCTCAGCCTTAGGCATTCTTATGATCAGAACACCATTCTCATATTCGGACTCGATCTTATTGGTGTCTACCGTCTGGGGTAATCGAAGCGCCCGGTAGAATGAGCCTGTCGGCCTCTCCTGTATCAGATATCTTGATTGCTCGCCTTCCGAATCTGCTTTCCTCTCCGCCCTTAATGTCAGCAGATTATCTTCTACAGCAACATCAATTTCGTCCGGCTTGATACCCGGTATCGAAGCCTTTACGACTAGCTCGTCACCCTTTTGAATGACATCAATCAGAATATTCCAGTCTTCCACGCCCTCGCGGTAAGACGGCACACCTCCTAAACCGCGCCAAAGCCGATTCACCGTATCCTCCATCTGAGTTAAATCTCTAAACGGGTCCCATCTCTGTACTAACATTATTTATTCCTCCTTCCACTAATATGATCAATTATGTGCATTACCCGATTTGACCCACCTAATGTCAAACTTAGCTACTATTCATCATCCTTAATCACCTCCTCGGAGATCTCCATCTCATCAGACATCCTCACCCCTTCTCAGCGCCAGGACTGCCTTTATTCCTTCCAGGTTTATGCCCTTTACACTGAGTCGAAATACCTCTCTTATGATAAATACCTCTTCATCCGAAAAAAGCCGCTGGCCTGCCTCCGTCCTCTTCGGCTCAATTATTCCCGCCTCCTCGTATCTCCTTATGCGATGTGCTTCGACTCCGGTAAGAGTAACCACCACAGCCATGGTATACTTCGCCCACATATTATCTCCATCTCCTGTTCCGCGGACTATCTTGAATATCTTCTTCTCCGGCATTCTCCCCCACCAATTATCTGATACATAATGTTAGCATACTTCACAAATTTTGTCAATCTTTCTAACAACAATAGCCATGTCAGGCATATATTACTTGCGGGGAGCCACCGTTTAGGAGAGAGGTTGATAAAAAACCAGGGCTGTCCTGAGACAGGCTGAATCGGGCGCACACATTACCCTAATCACTATGATGGCTAGCGCACACTCTGCAAGCGGAAAGGAAGCTTGCCGGAATTGAAATTACCGAGGTGAATAGGATCAAAGGCCTCAAATAGATAAAAGGGATAGATACGAGAGTAATAAAGAAGGGCTGGGATTATAGCTTCCCAGCCCCTACGGCATGGTTAAGGCTGAAAATTGCAGGTGTTGTACATTGAGGCAATCTTAGACGAAATAAGGTTGGTATGGTGGAGACGGGGGAGAGTTGAACTCCCCGTCCAAAAGAAGCTACCCAGGATATACTACAAGCTTTTTCAGCTCTTTAATCTCACCCGACCAACCTCTGCTGACCGAGTTCAGTCGAGCCAGTCGATAAATCTTTCACCACCCTTTATCGACATCGGAGCGGCGGCACCTCAACATTTCGGCACCCAATCCCAACCCATTGAGGCGAGGTCAGGCTGGGCGTGCAACCTATTTAGCTAGGCTGCAAGAGCGAATTCAGGTTCGCCAATTATCTTTTGCCACCTGTTTTATGAGGTTGGCGGCACCTCAGCTTGCAATCCTGCAGCATACTTCCCCTGTCGAACCCACGCGTCCCCACTTATCGGGGAAACCTGAACACCTCCTTAACCTTAGCGGTGTCTCTTGATAGCACGCCCGATTTCCCTATCCGTCTGGCGGCGGGCGATCGCCTCCCGCTTATCGTACATCTTCTTGCCCTTCGCCAGGGCTATCTCAAGCTTGGCGAGGCTATCCTTAATATACAGCTTGAGCGGGACTAAGGTCAGCCCCTTCTCCTGTATGTTACCGGCTAAACTATCAATCTGCTTACGGTGCAGAAGAAGCTTACGGGGCCGGGTCGGCTCATGACTCATATAGCTGCCCGCTTCATAACGGGCGATATGGGCATTCAACAGCCACAACTCCCCACCCTCGGGTTTAACATAGGCATCGCCAAGACTCACCCTGCCGGCCCTGATTGACTTTATTTCAGTACCGGTAAGTACAATGCCAGCCTCAACACTCTCCCCGATATGATAGTTATGATATGCCTTACGGTTGGTAACTACCGTCTTTATTGCCACTACTTTTCAATTATACCATACCTTATTGATTGACCAGTATCAGGTGATGTTGCCAATCGGGCGAGCTCTTGGGAAAATCGGAGCGGAAATGAGCACCCCTGCTCTCCTTCCTGAGCAGAGCAGCCTCGGCAACCAGACGGCCGGTCATCGCCAGGTTGTTCAGCTCATAGGAGGGCCGGTCAGTGGGCTCGGGCAGGCACTTCTGCCAGGCAGCCAGGATATCCAGCGCCTCGTTAAGGCTCGCTTTATCACGGATAATGCCAACCTTGTCCCAGTGCAGCTCCTGCAATGCGGATAGATTGGGCGGCGGTACATCCTTAAGCACCTGACGTTTACTCAATGAGTGTCGCACTGCGGTATCTTTTTCTGTTTTGGCTATCTCAGGTACGGTATCCCTGGTCGTCCTCTCGACAACCCGCTGGCTGAAGACTACCGCCTCCAGGAGAGAGTTTGAAGCCAGGCGGTTGGCACCGTGCACCCCGGTACAGGAGGCTTCTCCGATGACAAATAGACCGATGATATTGGTTTCCCCCCAGGTATTGGTCTTCACACCGCCCATCAGGTAATGGGCGGCCGGCGCCACCGGTATCAGACCACGGGTGATATCCAGACCACGCACCAGACAAAACCGATAGATATTGGGAAACCGGGTAGTTATTAAATTGGGAGGCAGATGGGTGACATCGACGAAGACCCTGTCCGAGGCCGTCTTCCTCATCTCGTAGAGAATACTGCGGGTAACCACATCCCGCGGTGCCAGATCAGCCTCCGGGGTATAGTCGGGCATAAAGCGATAGCCATCGACATTGCGCAGCACGCCTCCCTCGCCACGGACTGATTCCGAGATAAGAAACGGAGTTACTCCCGGCATACGAAGGGCAGTGGGATGAAACTGGAAGAACTCCATATCCGCTATTTCGGCACCGGCCTTGAAGGCCAGCGCGACGCCGTCACCGGTGGCGATATCAGAGTTGGTACTTAACTTGTAGAGATGCCCGGCGCCGCCGGTAGCCAGAACGAGAAAGCGACAGCCGAACTCCTCAAAGGAGCCGGTACGACAGTCAAGAGCCCGTACCCCATTGACCACCCCATTCTCGACCAGAATCTCGGTGACCAGACAGTCCTCAAGCACCTGTATCTGAGATGCGCGCACCCGACGGCTCAGGGTAACCTCGATATGCTCGCCGGTGGCATCACCTCCCGCGTGGAGGATACGGGGAACGCTATGCGCCGCTTCCCTGGTCAACGCAATCTCACCATTGGCAGTATCAAAAGGCACCTCGAGATTAACCAGGTCGGCAATACGTGCCGGGGCCTCGCTGACTAGAATACGCACCGCTTCGGCATCACACAAACCATCCCCGGCGGCCAGAGTATCCCGTAAATGAAGCTCCTTGGAATCATCCTTGCCAATGGCAGCGGCGATACCACCCTGAGCATGCCTGGTGTTACAATCCTCGACACTACCCTTGGTGATAACCAGCACACTACCCTGCTCTTTTGCCATCAGGGCGGTGTAAAGCCCGGCAATGCCGGTGCCGACGATAATATAGTCATACGTGTCCATCAAACTACTCCTACAGCCCCAACCGGCTGCCCGGGTTAATTTACTCCTGGTCTACCCTGTACCTGGCCTTTCCCTCCTGGTAGAGATCACCGCCGTAGATGTCATTGATTACCCTGACCGGGAAATCTGCTACCTCCAGTCGGCGGACTGCCTCTGCTCCCAGTTCTTCGTAGGCAATTACCTCTGACTTACTAATATTGCGCGAGGCGAGGGCACCGGCACCGCCCACTACGGCGAAGTAAACCGCCTTATACTGCTTGATGGCATCCTTCACTTCCCGTGAGCGCATACCCTTGCCGATCATTCCCTTAAGACCCTCAGCGAGCAACCGGGGCGAGTAGCTGTCCATACGACCGCTGGTGGTAGGACCAGCCGAGCCGATTACCTGACCCCGCCTGGCCGGAGAAGGACCCATATAGTATATCGTCTGTCCTCTGATATCGAAGGGCAGGGGCTCTCCCGACTCCAGCGCCTCAATCATCCTTTTATGAGCGGCGTCCCGGGCAACGTAGACCACACCGCTCAGTAAGACGTCATCCCCGGTCTTAAGATCCTTAATGGCTTCGTCAGTCAGCGGAAGCATAATCTTCTTCACCATCGTAACCTCCTGCTAAAGAAGAGCCTCCCTATGACGACAGCTATGACACTCCAGGTTAACCGCCACCGGCAGGCTGGCCATGTGAGTCGGGAAGACCTCGATATGAACTGCCAGAGCGGTAATACGACCGCCATAGCCCATGGGACCAATACCCAGTTTATTCACCCGCCCGAGAATTTCGCGTTCCAGTTCAGCGGTCTCGGTATCGGGATTGGGCTCACCAACCTTACGCAGCAAAGCCCGCTTCGCCAGCATCATCGCCTTTTCTACAGTACCTCCGATACCGACGCCGACGATAATCGGAGGACAGGGATTGCTGCCCGCTTCATCAACAGCCTTGACCACAAAGTCAATCACTCCCCGGCGACCCTGCGCCAGGGATAACATAGCCAGAGACGACATGTTCTCAGCACCGCCGCCCTTGGGCTTGGCAATAATCCTCAATCTATCACCGGGGACAATATCGGTATGGATAATAGCAGGGGTATTATCCTTGGTATTAACCCTGGCGGAAAAAGGCCGGCTCACCATCGATTTACGCAGATAGCCCTGGGTATAGCCATGCCGCACTCCCTCATTGATTGCCGAGTAAAGGTCGCCACCGACTATGTGGACATCCTGCCCCAGCTCCAGGAAAACCACGGCGTCTCCAGTATCCTGGCAGAGAGGAATCTGCTCCTTAGCCGAGATATCGGCATTCCTCAATATAATATCCAGCACTTCACATCCGATCGGCGATTCTTCGATCTGTCGCGCCCGCTCGAGGGCATTAAGCACGTCATCAGGTAGGATATAACAAGCCTCCTGAAAGAGCCGCGATACCGTACTGGTTATTTCCCTGGCATCAATCTCTCTCACCTACCTCTTGCCCCTGCCTCCTTTACCAGAAAAGGTTCACATTAACTACATAAGACTGTAAATCAAGAACAAGCCGACCGGTTATCCGGTACGGATGCCAACCCCCACTCACAACCCCATTACTTTTACCATCTCCCGCACCACATTAGCCGAAGCAGCCAGTGTCTCTCTCTCATCATCAGTCAGATCCAGCTCGACAACCTGTTCAATACCATCCCTGCCCAGTTTTACCGGCACGCCAATAGCAGTGTCCCTGAGACCGTATTCCCCCTCCAGACAGGTGGAGCAGGGTAGAATTTGCTTCTTATCCAGGACAACGGCATCTACCATATGAGCAATAGCCGCCGAGGGAGCAAAAGAGGCGCTACCCGTCTTCAGCAAGCCGACAATCTCAGCACCACCCTTGATAGAACGCTCTACCAGCCGGTCAACGATATCACCGGCCAGAAGCCTGGTTATCGGAATAGCATGGACGGTGGTCAATCTGGGAATGACCACCGCAGCATCGCCATGCTGACCCAGGATACAGGCGAATACATCCTCTACCGAGACGTTAAGCTCTTCGGCAATAAAGCTCCTCAACCGGCTGGTATCCAGGACTCCGGACAGTCCGAACACTCTGTTTCGAGACAGACCGCTGATATGCCTCACCAGATAGGTCATCGCATCCACCGGGTTAGTCGCTACGATGATAACAGGATCGAGAGAGTGACTCAACACCTTGCGAGTAACCTCGCTGACAATCTTCATATTGGTGAGCAGCAAATCATCACGGGTCATTCCCGGTTTACGGGCAACACCCGAGGTGATGACGACCACGTCAGAAGCAGCGGTTTCCTGATACTTGCTGGTGCCGATTATGCGGGTATCCAGGCCGGAGACAGGCAGTGACTCCAGGATGTCCAGCCCCTTACCCTCGGCCAACCCTTCGACAATATCCAGCAGTACTATATCAGCATAGCCTCTATCGGCAATACGCTGAGCACAGAGGGCACCGACATTACCCGCCCCGATAATACTGATCTTGTTCATCAATAACCTTCCCGGCTTTCGAACCGTGGAAAAATTATGTTGGAATTATACCATGCCGCTTTTTCGGCCGTTCCTCTACCTTACCGACTATCGTCTCCAGTGCCTTAATCAATCTGGGTCTGGTCTCCGCCGGCTCAATGACATCATCGATATGCAAGTTCTCGGCAGCCCGATAGGGATTAGCAAAGGTGGTACGATACTCCTTTATCTTCTCCTTAAGCAACGCCTGGGGATCATCGGCCTGCTCCAGCTCTTTACGGAATATTATCGCCGCCGCTCCTTCCGACCCCATCACCGCCAGCTCCGTGGTCGGCCAGCAGAATACAGTATCGGCGCCAAGGTCCTTACAGCACATGCCGATATAGGCTCCCCCGTATGCCTTCCTGATAGTAAGGGTAATCTTGGGCACCACCGCTTCCGAGTAGGCGTAGAGCATCTTAGCACCGTGCCGGATTATTCCTCCCCACTCCTGGTCGGTGCCGGGCAGATAGCCGGGAACATCGACCAAGTTGACCAGCGGGATGCCAAAAGCATCACAGAACCGGATAAAACGGGATGCCTTATCACAGGCATCAATATCCAGCACGCCCGCCTTCGACATCGGCTGCTGGGCGATGATACCCACCGTCCAACCGTTAAGCCGGGCAAAACAGGTGATGATATTGGTGGCAAAGAGGGGGAATATCTCAAAGTAGTTCTTCTTACCATCCGGACGCCGGTCGAATATCAGCTTGATGATCTTGTGCATATCATACGGCCTGCTGGGGTTAGCCGGAACGATATCAAAAAGGGCAGGTTCGCTGCGGTTGGGGTCATCACCCCAATCAACCCGTCTCGGTGCATCCCGGTTGCTGGAGGGCAGATAGTCAAGCAGCTCCTTGATACTCTCCAGGCATTCTACCTCACCGGCTTCAGAGCGGCAGGCGACCCCCGCCTTCTTCTGCGCTACAGTGGCGCCGCCAAGCTCCTCGTGGCTGACCTCCTCCCCCATAACCGCCTTGACTACCTGCGGGCCGGTAATATAGGCATAGCTGGTGCCATTGACCATGAAAACAAAATCCATCAGCGCCGGAGAGTATACGCCCCCACCGGCACAGGGACCCATGATGGCGCATATCTGCGGGATCACTCCGGAGAATATCGAGTTGCGAAAGAATATCTGGCCGTAGCCAGCCAGAGCATCCACGCCGTCCTGAATCCTGGCGCCCCCGGAGTCATTGATGCCGATGACGGGGCAACCTGCCTTAGCCGCGCTGTCGAGTATACGGCATATTTTAGCAGCGTGTATTTCGGAAAGACTCCCCCCCACCGAGGTAAAGTCCTGAGCATAGACGTACACCTTCCTGCCGTTAACCGTGCCGTAGCCGGTAATCACTCCATCGGCGGGTACCTTAATTTTGTCCATACCGAAGGCGGTACCCCTGTTAGTGGCAAACATCCCGATCTCACAGAAAGTCCCCTCATCAAGCAGCCGGGCAATTCGCTCGCGGGCGGTTAGCTTGCCCCGCTCTCTCTGCTTCTCGACATTTTTGCTCCCACCCATCTCCTCAATCTTCCGCCTCCGCTCCTTGAGGTCGGCAAGCAACTCATCCTTTATCTGTTCATCATTCGGCTTTTCTACCATTTCCCCTTAAACTCCGATAGTCCGATTAATGCCTTTATTTTTTATAATAAAAATCTACCCATCACTATATCATCATATGGAGAAAAATTATACTACATATCAAGCGTTCGATAAAGCGTAAAACCTAGCAATCCCGACCGTACTGGTCTATAATAATCACTGACCAAATCAATTAGAACGCTATCCTTAATTCACTATAAACAGGGAAAAGTTGTGGAAGCAGAAGAACTAAAGGCTCTGGTTATCAGTAAGGTAGACGCTCACAGCAGTCAGCTCAACGGGCTCAGTTCAAGTATTCACGCCCATCCCGAAACGTGCTTCAAGGAAACAAAAGCGGCCGCCTGGCTGGGCCAATACCTTACGGAAAACGGTTTCTCGATAAAAAAGGGGATCTGCGGGCTGCCGACCGCATTCCGTGCCAGTTATGGGCAGGGAAAACCGGCGATCGCGATACTGGCTGAATACGATGCGCTGCCCGGACTCGGGCATGCCTGTGGTCATAATCTCATCGCTGCCTGTGCTGTTGGAGCCGCGGTTGCCGTCCGGCCGGCCATCGACCGGTTGGGAGGGGAGATCATAGTTATCGGTACGCCGGCGGAAGAGACAGGCGGGGGTAAAATAATTATGGCCAATCAAGGAGCCTTCGCCGATGTGGATATTGCCATGATGGTACACCCGGGAGTACAGAACTACGCCGCCATCCAGGCCCTTGCCTGCCAGGTGCTGGAGGTTGAATTCCAGGGTAAGGCAGCCCACGCTGCCGCCAGGCCGGAAGCAGGCATCAACGCCCTGGAGGCAATGCTCCAGTCTTTCAACGCCATTAATTCACTGCGGCAGCACATCAGGGACAAGGCCCGCATCCACGGCATTATCACCGACGGCGGGCAGGCAGCCAACATCGTCCCCGACCACAGTGCCGCCACATTCATCGTGAGGGCAGAGGATGATGCCTACCTGGATGAACTAAAGCAGAAGCTAATCAACTGCTTTATCGGAGCAGCCACCGCCAGCGGCGCCCGCCTGAAATACCACTGGCAGGAGAACCCCTATGCCCCCATGCGCAACAATCTGACCCTGGCCCGATTATTTCAGCACAACATGGAGTCCCTGGGACGCAAGATGGGAAAAACCGGCTCAAACGATGCCGTTTTCAGCACCGATATGGGCAATGTCAGTCAACAGGTGCCGAGTATTCACCCCATGGTAGCCATCGCTCCGGAGGAAATATCGCTTCATTCTCCCCAGTTTGCCTCGGCCGCTGCTTCCGATGAAGGGAGCCGAGCTCTCCTTGACGCCGCCAAGGCACTGGCGATGACCGCCGTTGATTTACTGGCTAACCCGGCCAAGGTAGCCGAAGTTAAAGCGGAGTTTTGCCGGAAGGAGAAATAAGATGGGCAATTCAGTTCCGAATAGCTATGAAGCGATTATTATCGGCGGCGGTCCGGCGGGACTTACTGCCGGACTTTACACGGCAAGGGCAAGAATCAGCAGCCTGCTGATAGAAAAGGGGGCATTCGGGGGCCAGATGATAAATGCCGCGCGCCTGGACAACTACCCCGGTTTCCCGGAAGGCGTCAGCGGATTTGAACTGGCCGAGCTAATGCTCAAGCAAGCGACAAAATACGGCCTGGAGACCGTTATCGCCGAGGTTACCGGTCTAAAGATTAAGGGTGAAGAGAAAATAGTCGAGACCAGCGGCGGTACCTTCACCGCTAAGGCAGTGATTATCACCGGCGGTTCCAACCGGCGTAAGTTAGGGGTGCCGGGAGAGGAGCAGTTTACCGGCAAAGGGGTCTCCTACTGTGCCACCTGTGATGCCGCCTTCTTTAGAGGGCTGCCGGTAGCTTTAGTCGGCGGCGGTAACTCGGCAATTTCGGAAGCTTTGCACCTGGCAAAGTCTGCCTCCAGGGTTACCGTAATACACCGCCGCAACCAACTGCGTGCCACACCTATTCTACAGGAGAAAGCCTTTGCCGAGCCCAAAATAGACTTCCGTCTGGAGAGTATCGTAGAAAGCATCGAGGGTAAAGATTCCGTGCAACGGATCAGGCTTCACCAGATAAAGACCGGGGAGCAGTCTACTCTGGAGGTATCCGGCGTCTTCATCTCGATCGGTTTTATCCCCAATACCGGTTATCTGAAGGGTATTCTACCCCTGGCTAATGATGGTTCTATCATTACCAACAACAAGATGGAGACGGGAGTAGCCGGCATCTTTGCCGCCGGGGACATCCGTCAAAAGACGGAGTGGCAGGCGATAACCGCTGCCGGTGACGGAGCAACCGCTGCGATAAATGTAGAAAAATTCCTGAGCTGAGGGGTGAACGATGTTTCTACTTTATCGCCGGGTGAAGTATAATTACTAAAACGAACTGCAATTCAATAGAAAGGGAAGAATATGAAGGTTATTTTCCTAGAGGATGTACCCCACGTAGCCCGGTCCGGCGATATCAAGGAGGTAGCCGACGGCTACGCCAGAAACTTCCTTATCCCGAAGAAACTGGCGCTGACAGCCGACTCGGCTGCCATAAAACTGGCAGAAGTACGACGCCGTGCCAAGGCCAGACAGCAAGCTGAGACCGAAGCCGAACTACAAGAACTTGCCCGGCAGATAGACGGGAAAGAAATCACCCTGAAAGCACGGGTGGGAAGCAAGGATCGCCTGTATGGCTCGATTACCAGTGCCGATATCTCCGCCGAGATGGAGAAGAGTGAAGGAATAGTTATCGACAAGAAAAAGATAGACCTTGAGGAACACATCCACCAACTCGGCAGCTACGAGATAACCGTTAGATTGGGCAGTGAGATCACACCCAAAATAAAGGTTAAAGTGATAGAGGAAAAGATCGAGGAAGAGGCAGAGGCTAAGGTAGAAGCGAAGACAGAGAAGAAGGTAAAGAAGAAGGCGGAGAAGAAGACCAAGGAAGAGAAGGAAAACGGGGGAGGAGAAGAAGAGGCAGGGGAGAAGACAGGGGAAGAGGAGCCAGCATAGAGTGAACGGCGAGAAACTACCACCACGTGATACCGATGCTGAGGAAGCAGTAATCGGATCACTATTAATAGACGGCGCAGCAATCTACAAGATCGCCGTCCTGATCAAGCCGTCGGACTTTTATAGCGACAGAAACTCGCAGATATACGAGGCTTGCCTGTCGCTATACCAGCGCAGCGAAGCGATAAACCAGATTACAGTGGCCCAGGAGCTCGACCGCCAGGACAAGCTGGAGGCATGTGGCGGCAGCGCCTACTTAAGTCACCTGATATCTATAGTACCTACCTCACTGGATATCGAACACTACGCTCAAATTGTCTACCGGCTGTCGATAATGCGCCGCCTGATAGCTGCCAGCAACCAGATTGCAGCCATCGGCTATGAGGCTGACCCCGATGTTGACTCAAGCCTCAGTCGCGCCGAGGAGGTCCTATTCAAGATACGCCAGGGTCAGGACACCCGGGATCTGGTTCCTATCCGCCAGGTGCTGGACAAATACTTTGAGGCCACTGTCCCCGGGACAGCCGCTTCAGAAGGACAGCCTGAATACATACCTTATATCAAATCAAGCTTCACCGGTCTGGACGATTTCCTCAGCGGGTTCCAGCGCTCCGACCTGATAATTGCTGCCGGTAGACCCAGCATGGGTAAGACCAGCCTGGTCCTGAACATCGCTCGAAATGCCGCCGTGGAGCAGGGCGCCTGCGTGGCCATCTTCAGTCTGGAGATGTCACGAGAGTCGCTGGTACTCCGCCTGCTTTCCAGCGAGTCGGGAGTAAACCTGAGCCGGGTCCGTTTCGGGCTGCACGGCGAGGCGGAGGAAAGAAAGGTTATGGACGCTACGGGTATCCTCGCCGAGGCACCGATCTACATCGATGATTCCCCGCAGCTCCGGGTAGTAGAGATCAGGAGCAAGCTACGTCAGCTCTATCATGATCGAGGCGTTGATCTCGTGATCATTGACTACCTGCAGCTGATCCAGGGGGAGGGCAAAAGGGAAAACAGGGTCCAGGAAATCAGCTATATCACACGATATCTGAAGGGAATAGCCCGTGAGCTTAATGTGCCGGTGATAGCGGCATCCCAGCTCAGCCGGGCGGTGGAATGGCGGACTTCACACAGACCCCAGCTATCCGACCTGCGAGAGAGCGGCAGTATTGAGCAGGACGCCGATATCGTCCTCTTCATCTACCGGGACGAGGTACGCTATTCCAGCCAGCAGGAGTGGGAAGCGGAGCATCCCGGAGAAAAATACCCTCCTCCGGCCGAGGTCATCATTGCCAAGCACCGTAACGGCCCTACCGGACAGATAAACCTGCGCTTCGTCCCCCGACTGGCCAAGTTTGAGAATATTCCCGAAAATATTACCACCGCCGAGCCGAGCCTGTTATGAAGCAGTTTACCGGGTTTCCCCCCAGAATGCAGTACACCCCGATACCCAACCTCTTCTTCAGTACTCTTCTGCCTCAAATCAGTGATATGGCGGAGCTTAAGACGACCCTCCATATTCTCGCCGCTCTCTACCGCAAGAAGGGCTACCCTCGCTACGTAAGCTACCGGGAGCTAGCGGCCATCCCCAGTCTGATGCATAGCCTTACCGGCACGGCAGAACCGCCTGCAGAGGTACTGCGCAGGGCGCTGGCGATGGCAACCAGAAGAGAGACCATCCTTCATATAGCACTGGATAAAGACGGGGTAACCGAGGATATCTATTTCCTTAATACCGAGTCCGACAGAAAGACCATCAACATGATTAAGAACGGTGATCTCTCTCTGGGCAATCTCAGCACCGGGGGAAACAGCGATGCCCTGATTACGGAACGGTCCGACATCTTCACCCTGTATGAAGAGAACATCGGTATGCTCACCCCCTTGATTTCCGAAGAGCTGAGCCAGGCAGAGAAGCTATACCCCGCCGGATGGATAACGGATGCTATCAAAGAAGCCGCCTCCCTTAACAAACGGAGCTGGCGGTACATCTCAAGAATTCTGGAGCGCTGGCGTCAGGAAGGAAGGAGTGATGGAACACCTGGGCAAGATTCTAAGAAAACAGACCTGGACAGATACGTCAACCAGAAATACGGACACATGTTCCGGCGCTGAAGAAGCGGAAGCCGAACCAGGCTCAAACTGCCCTGTATGCAAAGGTGCCGGTTTTGTTCACCCGATTCTCTCCTCGGGAAAACCGGACTTCAGCCGGGTTATCCCCTGCCGCTGCGTAAAAGAATCGTTGACCAGAGAGCGCCAGACCCACCTGATAAAGTACAGCAACCTGGGGGCACTAACCCGCTTCACCTTCAGTACCCTGATCCCTGAAGGAAGGAGCGGCAACCCGGCAAACCAGGAACAATTCGCCCAGGCCTGCCAGGCCGCCCGTACCTTTGCCGGCGAACCCAGGGGATGGCTGATCCTGACCGGTCCCAGCGGCTGCGGCAAGACCCACCTGGCGGCGGCAATCGTTAATGAGCGCATCAGCCAGGGGCACCCCGCCTTCTTCATCTCCGCTCCCGACCTCCTCGACCGTCTGCGTTCCGCCTTCAACCCCGACAGCGAAATGCCTTATGACGAGTTCTTCGACCAGGTGCGCAATGCACCGCTGCTGGTCCTGGACGATTTGGGTGCCCAGACCAGTACCCCCTGGGCTAAAGAAAAACTGGAGCAGTTGCTGAACTACCGCTTCAACAGCGAGCTGCCCACCGTGATCATTCCTATCATCGCTATTGAACATCTCAACGACCGGATACGCACCCGTCTCACCGACCCCGATTTGTGCCGGACGTACGGCATCGAGGAAAAGGAAACTCCGTCGGAATATAGCTGGGCCCCCGAGTTCGAACTGCAAAAGAGCATGACCTTCGACACATTCGACCACGAGCGGCTTAACCTGCCCCGGGAGCAACGCGAGAACCTGAAACATGTCTTCGAGGGAGTCTTTCGATTCGCCCGCTCACCGGAGGGGTGGCTGATACTTCAAGGGGCCAACGGCTGCGGTAAGACCCACCTGGCGGCAGCCGTAGTTAACTACTGCTACCAGGCCAAAAAACCGGCCCTGTTTGTGGTGGTACCCGAGTTTCTCGACCACCTGCGTTCCGCCTTCAACCCGGAGAGCAGGGTTTCCTACGATCAGTTGTTCGAAAAGGTAAAGACAGCGCCGCTGCTCGTCCTGGACGACTTCGGGGAACAGACCACCACACCCTGGGCGCAGGAAAAGCTGTACCAGGTTATCAACTACCGCTATAACGCCAAGCTATCGACAGTAATCACCACCCGTCATACCATGGATGAAATCGACAGTCCGATTAGCTCACGCCTGGTAGATGCCAAGCTCAGCACGCCGTTTATTATTACCGTCCCCGATTACCGGAGTGACCGCCAGCCCGGCCCGAAGTCGAGACCCAGCGGCGGCAGGAAGGAACGCTGGGGCTAAGAACCCTAATCCGAACACAGGCTTGTATCACCGAAGGCTTTTTTATTAGAATAAGGGAGCCCACCTGTGGAAAGAAGCCTTAAGCTATGATAAACCGGTCGGTCCTGGTACTGAATCAGAATTATGAGCCGCTCAATATATGTCGAGTCCGACGGGCAATTGTGCTGGTTTATGAAGGTAGGGCTGAAATGCTGGAAGACGGCGCCGGTTTTATCCGCTCGATCGACCGTGAAATTCCCCTGCCCTCGGTAATCCGGTTATCCTACATCATCAAGCGTCCCCGACCGAAAAGAAGACTGACCCGACTGGAGATCTTCAACCGCGACCGATACATCTGCCAGTATTGCGGTAAGAAGACCCAGCAGCTTACTCTGGACCACGTTATTCCCCGCTACCGCGGCGGCGAGCAGACCTGGGAGAATGTGGTCAGCGCCTGTATTCCATGCAACCGGCGCAAGGCAGGACAAACCCCCAAAGAAGCCGGGATGAGCCTAATAAACTGTCCCCACCCTCCAAAGGACCGCCTTCCCTTCTACATCCCCCTGTCCCTGAAGACCCAGGTCCAGTGGCAGAAATACCTTCCTCAGTAAGACCTTAAAACCCGCTGGCTAACCTCAACCCTTTTTCTTCTGCGGTTTATGCGGTTGTTCCGCCTCGATAGTTACCTCATCGGCAGGCAGTTCAACAATCGCCCCGCTCTTTAGTTCCACCAATACCGTCTGCTTGAGCGGGTTGTTTCCGGTAACAACGGCAGCCCCGCTATTAGTCATTACCCGCTGACCCTTTTTGGGTAATTTCTCTCGCATAGCCCGGTAGAGCTCACCCTCATAACCCAAACAACACATCAAACGGCCGCAGGTACCCGATATCTTCATCGGATTAAGGGGCAGATCCTGATCCTTGGCCATCCTGATCGAAACAGGTTCAAATTCGGTCAAAAAACTGCTGCAGCACAGTTGACGTCCGCAGCGACCATAGCCGCCTATCAGCTTGGCTCCATCTCTGGGTCCCACCTGCCGCAGTTCCACCCGTACCTTCAACCGGCTGGTCAACTCCTTGACCAGCTCGCGAAAATCAACCCGCTCCGAAGCACTGAAGAAAAAGGTAAGGCGGTTGCCGGTAAGGCCGTACTCGGCAGCGAGTAACTTCATCGGCAGCTCCAGCTTCTCGATCAACTTACCGCATTCGGCCAGAGCTTCCGCGGTCTTTTGCTCCAATTCCTCGGCATGTTTGATATCTTCCGGCTCTGCCTTACGGACTACCGGCTTGAGCGGTTCCTTAACTTCGCTATCCAGCACCTGCCGGGGAGCAACAACTACCTGCCCCATCTCCAGGCCGCGAGCCGTCTTGACCACGACGTAGTCACTCACATTCAGATCAATACCAGCCGGGTCGAAATAATACATCTTCCCGGTCCTCTTAAAACGTATGCCGACAACATCGGCCATCCTCATACACCCCTTCCCGGTATACTCAGCATCAGCACCTCGAATACCAATTGCGGATTAGCGTTCTGCTTGAGCTGCCCGCCGGCCGACTGAATGGCAGTAATAAAGCCTTTTATTTCAGCCAGACTGTATTCCTCAGCCCGTTGCTCAAGTACAGCCGAAACATCAACATTAGTAATAGCCTCGGTACAACCAATCTTGACCAGAAGCAGGTCATGCCACCAGTCAAGCCAGAAGTCCAGAACATCCTGCACCGCCCCTCTATCTTTGCCGTACTGAGATGCCAGCTGGAGGGCATACTCAAGGCGTCCCCCATAACCGGCAGCATCGATAACACCGAGCAACTGTGCCATCCTTTCCGACCGCTCTTTCAGCCAGATATCATCGGGAGCAGCCAGCAACGCCCGGCCCAGGCAGCCGTGGCAAAGCCGGGCCAGCAGTCTGGCCTTCTCTTTCTCAACGGCCCAGCGGCTACTCAGTGCAGACTCCGCCGCACCAACCGCCAGCGGGAACAACTCCAACCGCTGGCAGCGGGAAACAACGGTAGCCGGCAGCAGCTCCTCCCGGGCAGTCAGCAGGAGAAAAACCACATTCTCCTGGGGTTCCTCCAGGGTCTTCAAAAGACAGTTGGCGGCTTCATTCGACAGCAGCTCAGCCCTCTCGATAATAAACACTTTGTACCTGCCTTCGAACGGCGGCAGAGAGGCCGAGTGCTGCATGTGTCGAATCCGGTCAATGCCGATTTCCGTCTGAGACCTGTCCTCCGGCGGGTCATCAGCTCCGGCCAATCCGATGATCTGCACATCGGCATGCTTACCCGAGGCTATTCTCCGGCAGGAAGTACATTCTCCGCAGGGGACGGCGGCGGAATCACAGTTTATTGCCTTAGCCAGGTCCAGAGCCAGCGTCATTTTACCGACATGGGGAGGGCCCACTAGAAGGTAGGCATGTGCCAGGGTCTTCTTATCCAGACTACGCTCCAGCAAGGAGACGGCACTATCCTGACCAACTACCTGCCACATTTTGAAATCTCACCCTGCCTTCCAGTCCAAATCACAGCCGGTCAGATCGCTGAAAGTCTCCCGCCGCCGGATAAGGCGGGCTTTGCCGTCCCCGATTAAAACAACAGCCGGCTTAAGTGAGGCATTGTAGTTGCTGGCCATCGGCAGGCAATAAGCGCCGCAGCAGGGTAAAGCAATAATGTCACCGCTCGAGAGGGAAGGCATCACGATATCCCTGATTAATACATCGCCCGACTCGCAAAACTTGCCGGCGATAGTAACCTTCCCCGATTCCTCGGCATTCATCCGATTAGCCGCCACCGCCTCATACCTGGCCTCATAAAGGGCGGGGCGGATATTGTCTCCCATCCCGCCATCCACCGCAACATAGCGCCTGATACCGGGGATATCCTTAACGGCGCCGACCTTATACAGCGCCACTCCGGACCTTCCCACGATAGCCCTGCCCGGCTCAACGATAAGCCGGGGCAACGCCAGACCCAGCTTACGACACCTGGTAATAATCCTGGACGCTATCGCCTCGGCGTAATGTGAGACCGGCGGGGCCGGCTTATCCATGGTATACCGGATAGCATACCCACCCCCGATATTCAGTTCGCTGATTTTGAAGCCATACCTCTCTCCCATTGCAGCCGCGAAGTCCAGGACGACATCGACAGCACGAAGGTACGGCTCCACCTCGAAGATGAGAGACCCGATATGAGAGTGCAGACCGACAAGGTTAAGGCCGGGCGATAACATCGCCTGCGCTACCGCCTCTTCCGCTCTGGGCAAGGGGAAGCCGAACTTACTGTCGATAATACCCGTGGAAATGTACCGGTGAGTATGGGGGTCAACGCCGGGCAGAAGCCGCAGCAGTATATCGGGCTTCAGGCCCCGCTTTCCGGCTATCTCCTCAAGCATCTTAAGCTCATGTAAGTTGTCCACCACGATGCGGCCGACACCCAGCTCAAGCGCCTGCTCGAGCTCCTCAGCCGACTTGTTGTTGCCGTGGAAGTAGACCCTGTCCGGAGGAAAGTCGGCCGATCGGGCAATCGCCAGCTCGCCGGCGGAGACCACATCCAGCCCCAACCCCTCCTCGGCAAAGATAGCCGCCAGGGTCCTGTTGATAAAGGCCTTGCAGGCGTAGACAACCGTGGTATCAGAATAAAACCGGCCGAACCCGCTCCTGAACTCAGCACAGCTGGCGCGCAGGTTGGATTCATCGAAGAGATAGAGAGGCGTGCCGAATTCAGCCGCCAGCCCGACGGTGTCGCAACCACCAATCGAGAGATGACCCGCCTCATTTATCCGGGAGCTGATTGGAAACAGCGGTAATCTTGATAACATTTCCACTCAATGTTACCAGCGCACCGGGGGGAAGTCAATTTGGCGGAATAGCTCAGACCTTTTTGCCGGGACGCTCTTTCCAGAGCGCCGCTCTCTGTATCAGTTCACGGGCGTTTTCTCGAGCGGTTTCGCTGTACTGAGGGCCGGACAGCATAGCGGCAAGCTCCTCGACCCGCGCATTACCCTCAAGAACATCCAACCTGCTCATGGTCCGGGTCCCGGAAACCTCCTTGTGAACACTGTAGTGAGCATCGGCGAAAGCGGCTATCTGGGGAAGGTGGGTAACACAAATCACCTGGTGATTACGAGACAGATTCCAGAGTTTCTTGCCGATTACCTCGCCGCTTCTGCCGCCGACACCGATATCGATTTCATCGAAAATAAGCACCGGGATGTTGTCGGCACCGGTAAGAGCGCTCTTCAAAGCTAAGGCGAAGCGGGAGATTTCCCCGGTGGAAGCAATCCTGGTCAGCGGCTTCAGGGGTTCTCCGGGATTGGTCGCGGCGACGAACTCTACGACATCGACCCCGTTATTACCATAGGCATAGCTGCCTCCATCAGGGGAAGGAATCCCCTCCGGATCCGGCTCCCTGGTGACAGCTACCTCAAATTTAACCTGTGCCATATTCAAATCCTGAAGCTCCCTTTCCACTTCAGTCACCAACTTCTCCGCCGCCCGGGAGCGTTTCCGGGAAAGCTCGGAGGCCATCCGCCCCATCTCCTCCCTGAGACAAGAGCAGGTCTCGATAAGAGCGATCTTCCTTTCTCCGGAGTGAGAGATTTCTGCCATCTCCCGCCCCGCTTTCTCCCGGTAATCCAGTATTTCCGGGACAGACTGCCCGTACTTTCTCTTCAGGCCTCGGATCAGCTCCAGCCTCGTTTCTATCTCTTCCAACCGTTTCGGGTCATATTCCAGGCGTTCGCCATAAGCACGGATGTCCCGGGCTGCCTCCTCAAGCCCGTACAGGCTCTCCTCCAGGAAATCAAGCTGCTGCTTCAGAGCGGGGTCCAGGCTAACGAGCTTCTTTACCGCCCGGACCGCCTCGCCCAACTTCTCCAGAACCGGCGCGGCAGAACCAGCGGCATCTCCGCCAGACAATGCCTGGTAGGCTTCGAAGGACAGCGCCTTTAGCTGCTCGCTGGAAGCCAGGATATTACGCTCCCCCTGCAATGCCTCTTCCTCACCCTCGCGCAGCTCCGCCCGCTCTATCTCATCCAGTTGAAAGCGCAGGAACTCCTCGCGGCGGGCGCGTTCTTTTTCCTCATCGACCAAGAGGCGGAGCTCTTCTTCCGCCTTATGGAGCTCCAGGGCTTTAGCAGCGAAACTCCGGCACAGGTCCAGGGTATGACCGTAACAATCGAGAAGATAGCGATGGTAACCCTTATCCAGCAGGGAAAGGTGCTCGCTCTGACCGTGGATATCAACCAGCAGGCTGCCGATCTGGTTGAGCAGCCCCCTTGCTACCGCATATCCGTTCACCCGAATAATGCCGCGACCCTGCCGGCGGGGCTCGCAATTGATAACCAGCGTCTCCTCATCAGCTTTCAGCCCTTTTTCAGCCAGGAGTTCTCTAAGAGGGGAAATACCGCCGCCTTGAGGCAGGGTAAAAACTCCCTCCAGGTGAGCCTTGTCGTCGCCGTAGCGTATCAGGTCTTCATCCAGCCTACCGGCCAGCAGCGCCTCCACGGCATCGATTATCAGTGACTTCCCCACTCCGGTCTCACCGGTAATGACGTTCAACCCCGGGCCCAGGGCCCAGTTTATGTCCTCGATAATACCGATACCTTTGACCCTTAACTGAAGTAACACCTGCACAACCCTCTCAAGTCTAGCGGCAAGGCCGGGGACATCCCGCTTCCGGTCACCGGCTTACGCAAGATTATAAACCCTCGCATCCCGGATGGCAAAAGACCGCTTCCGGTCACCGGCTGCCCCTCCTTCCTACCTGCTGTTGACAGCAATTTTATGCCTGAGATATTATTACCTGGGGCTGTGCCTTTCCCGTCCCGGCCCCCGAAACGCCGCCTTTCGACCCGGGGACTGATATGGAGCGTAAACCGCAGTACCTGCCGGGCTATGCCGTTACCGTAGAATTATATCCCGTGGTACTTCTCGATACCCTTGAAACTACGGTGCAGCGCCGCCGGCAGGATGGCAGCCGAGTAGCTAAAGAATAGGGGGTACAGAGAGATTATTATCGCTATAGTGGTGCTGGCTGTTATCGGCTGTCTGATAGGCCTTACCTACGCAGTTCCCTACAGGAGGAACTTCAAAAGATACCGGCAGATTAAAGCAATCCTCGCCGACCTGGAAGCCCTGAAATCCCACCCGGAACATAAAGAAGGAGCAGAAATTAACATCGAGTTCTTCCGGGTGCTCCGCTTCCCTTTGAGCTATCTCTGGTGGTTGCTGTTCCGGGCACCCCGGCTGAGGAGAGAGCGGGCCAGGATCAGAGAGCTTGCCGACCTGCCCTTTCCCGGATGGCAGGACGAGCTTCTGGAGACGCTCTCCTGGTTTGAGATATGGATGGGTAGAATACTGCGACCGATCAGACAGGCGATTATCGGGGAGTTGGAAAGGCTGAGGAAAATCAAGAAAGAACCGATCGTGATAGCCAGCTTCGGCTGCGGCGGGATGGAGCTGGAGAGGCAGGTCCTATATCAACTACTGAGGAGCCGTTTCAACTTTCCGCTGCTTGTCATCGGCGTCGATTATTCTCCCGCCATTGGTGATGTCATCTCCAGAAAATTCGCCAACCTCGTCTCCAAGGGGATGCTGGAGATAGAGACCGTCTCCCATCTGGGGACCGAAGAGCTGAACAAGCTGAAGGAGAGAGCGGCGGCGCGGCGATTCTCGATAGTACTCTTTAACACCGATGCCTTTGAACTGCAGGCCCTTCCCGAGAACTCCTTCGACCTGGTCTATCACACGCGCTTGAGACATCACCTGAGCCTTGAAGAGCGTGACCGGCTGGACAAGCTCACCATTCACCTGGCGCCGAAGTTTATGGAGCTGGATGACGTATACAATATCCCGGGGATTATGTTGGAGAGCATCTTCCTCTGGCGCTTTCCGGTGGTGCTGAACGGGGGAATTCTCAGCTACTTAAGGGACTTCTCGAAGAAGGAGCTAAAAGCACAGCAGGGCAAGGGCTGGCAGGTAACTATCTACAGCAGATTATTCCCGTGCTACCTCAGGGTCTATCAAAAAGCTCCCGGTGCCGGTGAGTAACCGATAAAACTACCTGTTCCGTTTAACCTGCTGCCGCCTCCGGCCCCGGAATGATTTGTGCCGAATGATTTGTGCTATAATAACCACGAATAATAGATTTTAGAACTGGCGGGTAGTATGGCTATCGAACGGCCGAGGGTGGAAATAGACCATCTAACCAGGATCAACGAGTACGGTCCCGACGACCTTTTCATATGCTGCGCCAGCTTTGAACAGAGGTGCCTTTCCAGCGCCCGCAAGATGAGCGCCAATTACAGGACCAACTACTCCATCATCTTCGTCATCGAGGATTCTCCGGACAAGAAACAGGCCGATACCAACCTGAACAACCTGAAGAGCATGCTGGGGACAAGGAGCTCCAGGGGTATCTTCGTCATCTCCTGCGGGCGCGACAGCCCCAATGAGGGAATCGGCCAGCTTAAGAAAATCTGGGGACAATGCCGGCCCAAGGACAGTGAAAATTCCTTTATTACCATTGACATCAGCGGGTTCACTAAAATATATCTGCTGCAGCTTCTCCACTATCTTGTTGTCGAACTGAAGCTGGGACTGCCCCGAATACTGCACACGACACAGACATATCTCCCCAACAAGCTTACTTCAGGGGTGGCACAGATAACCACCGTGGCCAGCTTCTTCGGCTCCGTCAATGTGGAAAGAGAAAAGGTGCTCATCCTGTTCCTGGGGTTTGAGGCGGAACGCGCGCTTACGGTCTGGAACCACTTCAGCCCGGTCAAGACTATCGCCCTGATAACCAATCCGCCGCGCAACGAGAACCTGAACTACCTGAAGTACGCGGAGAAGAACAACGCCTGCCTGCTCTCGCAGCCTTCCGTGGAGGTAAGGAATGTTCCTGCCGACGATCCCTACGCCGTCAAGAAGGTGCTCGAAGAAATAAGTGATGAGCTGGGCGGTTCATACAATATTATTGTCGGCCCCTTCGGAACCAAGCCCCAGGTTGTCGGGCTGTTCCTTTTCTGGCTGGAATACCCCGGAGTACAGGTAGCCTATTCTCACCCTACCGAGTACACCAGGTCATATCTGATGCGAAAACCGGGTCCCACCCTACTGCTGCCGCTCAATCCTTAACTTATGCTAAGGAAGAAAAGGGGAATAAATCCCGAAAATGTCGGGGAAAAGTCTGCTTTAGCATTCATTTACACAGGAATAGATTGATTTTTGGGGTTATTTTTCTCTAAAGCCGGGAGTTCTTATGGGTTCTCAGCTGTTTTTTGCCCTTGATGAATATTCACTTCTCATTATCTTCTCAAATGTCCGAGAATTTGTAATATCCTGAATGCTGGATTGTTGGTGTCGTAGGTTATTTTACCTGCTTGTTCTAGAAGTTCGTCAACACAAGCAGAGTATCTGTCATTAATAACTAATTCCAGTCCTTGAATCTTCTCCAATTCTATTTCCACACCAGCACTCACTACGGGAGACCAAAACATAAAGCGACGATTTGGAAAAGATTCTTTGGGCAGATGATTCTTTGCATAGTCCCGCATTTTGTCATACTTGTTCTTTATCCTATCTATCGTATTGTTCTTGTTGCTTCCATAGAGCACACCATCTAGATGGGTAGTTACTTCACAAAGATAAGCCGTTTTTGTTGTAAAGTCTAATCCCATAACATCTAGCTCATTCAAACCTGCTAGGCCGCCACCTGGACGGCGGACGTTATAATCAACAAAATTACAGTTCATCTTGAGTTTGAGGTAAGCACCTATCAAGTATTCACCCATTTCCGTTTTCATTTTCCAACCCTTTCTTTGTAGAGCGGATACGTTCCAAATGGCTAGACGTTGTCTCAGCTATCTCATCACATATCTTGATGGTATCCGTTAACTTCCTTTCAAGCAGTTGTTTCTTCATATCGTCGTTCATTTGTATATCCAAGAAAGTCCAATAAAAAGCCGACCTAACCGAAGTCTGGCTAGCTCCAAGCTTACTAAGAAGTGTGGCAATGTCAGGGTGTTCCTCAATCACAAAAGAGTAACGACTTTGTAATGAGAATAGACCTTTCAATATATCGTCTAACTTTATACTTAAAGTTCTAGCAGAATTAACATTTAAGCTCGCAGAGGGGAGCATTAGACCATCTCGTATGACCCTTTTGGCAAAGGCTTCAGTTTTCTTGGTTGCCTCTCCAGTATCTTCGTCTGGAGTTTCTATTTTGAGGTCATTTTGTTCAGCGTATATACCGATTACTCTTACTACAGATTGGGCGTGTACTGAAATACTATCTAGAACGGTATCTTCTACTGGTCGTAGCCTTGCTTCCTTTTCTGCTTTCATTCTTCTATCTACCACCAGATATATCAGGAATAATCCACCCAAAAATACCGAGACCGAAGCTACGATGTTAACCCACAAGTCTGCATTGCGTGTAACGGCAAAATATATTATTCCTGTTAACACACCTAATACAGATAGGATTATTACCAAAGTCCGACTACTCAGATTCCCATACATATGACGTATCGTATTCCTAATTATCTTGTCCGAATTCTATCCCCATACAGTATGGGTGTCAATCCTGTCTTTAGACTGATTAATCTACATCGTATTGTGTTAAAATTTATAGTGGAGGTTAATATGGAGTGGCGAGTTCAATTATCAGGGGATAAATCCGACTTAGAAGAACTGGCAAAGTCACTGAATTCCGATGAATTGAAAATATGGGAAGATGATGGCAAGTTTATTCTTAGCTCTTCAGATTTTGATAGTCTGAATGAATCACAGGATGTTAGGGATAATGCAGAGATTAAACTTAACTATATCAATGGCTGCGCAAAGCTGAAACAATCTTTTCAGCAACCGATTACAATTGACGGAGTTGAGTCTCTTAGTCAAGACGGAAAGCGCAGTGTGTATATATCTGTTCCACCTGCTTCTATAGTAGTTAGGACGCATAACCCAACAGTTTTGATAAATGGTAGAGAAGAAGGAGCCTATATATACGATGAACTAGGAAGATATGTCTTAATAGCTAAGAAAGATAATAATGTAGCAGAAGTTTTCAATTGTCTGAAAGAAGAAGATGACCCAAGGACTTTGTTTAACATATTTGAGATTATCAGGAGTGATGTTGGGGGTGAAGAGAATATACGTGATAATGGATGGGCTTCTTTAAACAAAATTAGGTTATTCAGACAAACGGTTAATTTCGCAGGGGAAAAGGCTCGTCACCGAGGGGGCAAGCATCCACCGCCCAAGAATCCAATGTCGTTAGCTGAAACAAAGACTTTTATTCATAATCTCGTAAAGTGCTGGCTAGATTCTAAGATTCCTGCATGAGTAATTTAGAGAATATGCAAAGTGAATTAAGACCCAATAAGTCAGAAATACAATTCCTAACACTTGCGTATAACCGATTCTATGACATCTTTGAAGAAGTTATGGTTGATTCCTTTTGGGGAAAGAATTCTTGGTATCGTTTTTCAAAGGTGAAGGATGGATTCGCAGTTTATTCTGAACTACTGAACTACGAACCATTACAGTGGGTTCTTGAGGATATGAAAATGTCCAGACAACCGATGGAAGCGGAAATTGCTAAAGAATTATTCAAATTTGTCAGAAATGTAATTATCCACTTCCCCTTCTTTGATAGTTGGGACGATGTTTGGTTTAGTCAATCACTAGTTAATTGTTTCAAAGACAGTCAATTCATTGATAAGTTTGTTATGAAATACAAGGGTAAGGAAACTGTGAAATATAGGTTCTGGGAAGCAACCAAGAAGAGGATGACTTATTTAAGCATACACTTCCCAGAACATTATGAAGACGATACTCAGATATACTTGAAAGACGTCCTATCGGAAAAAGAAGGCGTAAAGTTTGCATTCATTCTAATGAAAAAAGTCCTTGACACCCAAGTTCTAAGTGCACAGTGGCAATAGACATCTACTGTGCAGAAACAGTCAAATAGTGGTGAATATGGATAGGGAAGAGATTTCTAAAGCAATCAAACGCAAGCAATTGGAGGATTCATTGAAGCAGGATTTTATGGGCACGCTAGATGAGCGAATATCACGCTATCAGGAACTTGATTATATCAAGGTCATTCCTAATGCTCATTTCGCTTCCGTTTCTGCTGAGTGCGTCCTTCTATATGGTGATGGACACTTTCTAGCTTGCATAGCACTATGCCAAGCAGTAGCAGAAGCAATAGTTCGGTTAATGTGCGAAAGAAGTAAATTTCCATCAATTTCTAAGGACTATGGAAAAAACGTCGAGAAACTCCAAAAAAGAGGAATTGAACCTGATTGTAGCGAACTATTCAAGGAAATATGGAAGGGCAGAAATGATTACCATCATCTGAATCCTGAGATTCCAACTGAAAGAAGTAAATTACAGGATATAGCAAAGAGCAAGATAACTACTCTCCATAAGATTGAATCAAAGGTTTTTGATTTTACCTGGACAAAGGACGGTGCAATCTCTCCAAGATACTCTGAGTATTGGGACATTGAGAACGGACTTTTAAATGTATTTCTTCGGTTTGAACCTTAGCAAAACCTTTTGACTCAATTTCCTCTTCCTCTTAAATCAACCATGATAGAAACGAAACCAATTATCCCAAATGTTAGACTAAGCCAATCACCGAACCCCCAAGGGGTATTTGAGAACGCAGGTGATACATCGTATGATTTGACTCTAATGACAAACCAGAGCCAAGATACTACCAATGTCGCGTGAATTGATAACGATGGCACGTTTTTAGGCGCTATTTGGCGCTATTTTGAATGCTTATTTTAATGGCTATAGTTTAGCATTGGTAAAAAACCGCTAGATTTTGCTATACGGATAGTGACCCAGTTTAGTGTTGCCGATTGATAGAGCGGGTAAGGGGCACTTTGGAGTGAGATCAGTTGCGACGAGACGACGTAGATTGTCTCTGGAATACCTTGGGAATTACTTACTGACAACCCTTCCCGTCTGCTGGAGAGGAGCCCTGCGAACAAAAATGGTCGGGGTGGACGGATTCGAACCGTCGACCACCTGAACCCCATTCAGGTGCGCTACCTGGCTGCGCTACACCCCGACGAAGTGTCCTCGGCCAAATGGCCATCGTCCCAGTGGTGGTAACCTTCGTTAACATATTAATGATCGCGTTTTCCACGCCACTAACTCTCTTCGGAATAAGAATCCACCCGCCAGATAGTAGCCATCCCCTTTTCCAAGAAGCCCGGCTACTTCTAAAAGACAATGTGCAGGGACTGAAGTAACTACCTTACTAGTGATCCTAGTCATCTCTCTATTCCCCGCTGAGGCTTTAGTCTATCAAGTTCGCTCGGCTGATGTCAAGGAAAAAGAGTGGCTAGTCACGCTCAGGACTGAGCCATCCGTTTCGCATGGCTTTTAAAGCCGCTTCGGTCCGGGAAGCTACATGCATCTTGCCATAAATATTTGCCAAATGTTGCTTGACCGTGCGTGGACCGACACCAAGCTCGACGGCAATCGCCGTATTAGTTATACCCTTAGCCGCCAATCTTAGAACCTCAAGCTCCCGGCGTGTCAGGTGTTCCGCCGCATTCACAGCGGTCTTCCGTGGTCGGATAGCTTGTGTCAGAATTCTCTGTTCTACCGTAGAATCGCAGACAAACACTCCCGCTCTGAGGAATGGAATAGACTTTATCAGTTTGTCAGCATCATCGCTTTTCAGCAGGCAGCCACCGGCACCAGCCCTAAGCATATCCCCAATATATTCTTCATTCTCTAACGCAGTCAAGACAAGGATGGCACCTTCGGGATGCTGTGCCCTAACTCGCTTTACAGTTTCCACGCTGTCCTGCTTACCCATGCGTGCTTCCATAACAATGACATCAGGTTTGAGTTCCCGGGCTAGTTTGACCGTCTGGTTGCCATCATCGGCTTCACCAACTACCTCAAAGTCTGGCTCAGCCTCAAAGATGCGCCGTATGCCCTGCCGTACCATACGTTGCCCATCGGCAAGAAGTATCCTGGTTTTTTGTTTCTCTTCCCCCGGCACGCTTCCCTCCCTTTAATTTGAGGAGGGACAACACTCCAATCGCCTTCACGTTCTAGCTCAACCGAATAATTAGCGCTTGGGGGTTTAGTCCCTATAAATCACCTAGCGCGAATCCAGGCTATATTTCCTTAACACGGCTATCACTCGCCCCTGCACCTGTAACTTGCTCGAGTCGACGTAGATGGGATTCATGCTCTCGTTGGCAGGTTGTAGGCGTATGTGGTTCGGCTCATAGTATATTTTCTTCAGGGTAACCTCTTGTCTATCGGTCAGCCAGGCGGCGACCATTTGGCCGTTCTCCACTGCGGAAGTTGCCTCCAGAACTACGATATCACCGTCATCTACGAAGGCATCAATCATGGATTTACCCTTCACTCTAAGAGCGAAAACCTGGATATTACTCGGTAACATGCCAGCCGGCACCTCGACGGTTTCCTGGGCAGTCATATTCCAGGTTTCCTCGGTGGGTACAGGGATTGGCTGTCCGGCGGCTATTACCCCGGGTAATATAACAGCCCGGGATCTCTTACCGATTCCAGAAATATTCATCGCCCGCGCTACCTCTGGTACCCGGTTAATGACACCCTGCTCTTCAAGAGCTTTCAAGTGGTACTCGACAAGTGATTTAGAGCTAAGGCCTAGGGCATTCTGTATCTCCGCCATGGTTGGGGCGTAACCCTTTTCTTCGATAAAACTGCGAGTAAAATCGACTATACGCCGTCGGGTATCAACTACTTTCTCTAGCATCTCTCTGGTCCTCACAGTTGTACTTATGTCCAATGGGCTAATTGTAGCACATCTGTGCAATTTGTCAAGGGTTTTTTGTCGTATTTCTTAAAGGAGAGATTCTGCCTAGGGGCTGGATTTAGTTATGTATCGATGCGGTGATCATGTGCTTTTTGCTTCAAGACTGAAATGAAATGTCCTTAAGCCGTATTGCGCGTCCGGTCTGGATGGCATCAAACCCATGCCTATCTCGGATGCCGTCTATGGCTTTGTTCAATGCCTCCAGCTTTCGGGCCGATGGGGCGAATAGCGTTGCCTGTTGACTCAATTCCACCAGGTTCGAAACACCAATACCAATCAGCCGTACCGCCTGTCTTTCCTTAGCTAATGCCCGCTCGAGTAAATCAAGGCCTGTTTCAAATATCGCCCGGTCGGTATCAATACCTTCGCGAAGCGTGCGACTGCGGGTGATAGTTGAGAAATCTGCATACCTTAACTTGAGAGTCACACACTTTGCCTGTTTGCTCTTCTTCCGAAGGTCAGATCCTACCTTTTCGCTTTGAGCCCATAGAGTTGCCTCGAGATACGAATGGTCTCTGGTATCCTCCCCAAAAGTGTTCTCCCGACTGATCGACTTAGCTTCACCGGGTGGCAATACCGGTCTGTCATCAATACCATTAGCATAACGACACAGCATTTCCCCAGCGGCACCGAGATTACTTTTTAGAGCGCGAGGAGATATTCGGGATAGTGCGCCTATTGTATGCACTCCCAAGCCCTTGATAACCTTCACAGTCTGCTTCCCAACCCCGGGCAGTTTTTCTACAGGTAGAGGTGCTAGAAAACCTTGTTCTTCACCTTGAGCTACTTCAATCAGACCATCCGGTTTGGAAAGCTCTGATGCAACTTTGGCGACTACTTTGCAGCCCGCTATACCAACTGAAGCACAGAGTCCCAATTCACTCTGAATTCGCTGTTTCATTTCGTCTGCCATTTGCCGAATGGAACCGTGTATCGATTCAAAACCGGTTACATCCAGATAAGCTTCGTCGATCCCCATCGGTTCAATAAATGGGGAAAATGCATTAAGAATTACCATAAACCTCCGGGAGAATTCGCGGTACTTGGTAAAATTCCCTTCGATAAAGATGGCTTCCGGACACAATCGGGCAGCGGTAGCCAGTGGCATGCCGGAGTGAAGACCAAAAGCTCGCGCTTCATAGGAAGCTGTCGCGACTACCCCTCTTCGGTCAGGTTTGCCACCGACTACAACAGGTTTACCTTTGAGTTCGGGATTAAGGACCTGTTCCACAGACACGAAGAAAGAGTCGAGGTCGATATGGATGATAGTCCTTCTTGCCATATGATTACCCTGGACCACTCGAGAAATTAGCTATGTAGTTTTATTGTAACACAGTCACCATGCTCAGCAAGATAAATGCGATTCATGATTAATTATAAGTTGTACGAAATAGATAAGAAATAGAATTCTACGCTAGGTTCCAGTCCTCTTTGGTAGACCGTGCAGGACAAAAGGTAAAACCTTTTCCAGAACCTTTGCCCTCGTTTGTTGAAATCTGCTTTACATTATGTAAGAAGGTATCTATCTTAGAACAGCTTTGCCTACCGTTCGGCTGTATTCCTTTAGCCAGCTGCAAGTTGATCATTGTCGTTCCAATTAATCTTACGAGTGTATCCACAGCGCGGGTAATTAGAACACCCCATAAAGTGTTCACTCGTCTTGGAATTAAGACGCATAACCAAATTACCTTTCTTGCATCTTGGGCATTTAAGACTAGAATTAAAGTCGACTCTTTCGACATTATCGAGTGGTACCAAATTGACTTCAGGGTGGCATATGATATCATCGATAAAACAAGAGGGATTTTGATTTGGTACTAAAATATAAACACTATTCTTAGTCCTGGTTAGCGCAACGTAAAACAATCTACGCTCTTCTGCAAAAGCAAACTTATCAGGTTCACTTAAGACAAGCTGAAGCATTTCATCGTCTTCGATCTCATTCGGAAAGCCCAGAAGGCCGCACTCCCCATTAGCGATTATCACATTATCGGCTTCTTGCCCCTTTGCTTTATGCACAGTAAGATAATACATATTGAGTTTAGGGTATTTCTCATATACGATTTTGTGCTTCTCTCTAGATCTATCGTATGAAAGTCGGAAGGTTTTATCGCTTTTATCGTTCATGAATTCCAGATCATATTTTGTTCTACCAAGGACCATAATACTATTATTGACGCCATATTCTTCTACAAGCATATCAACCGCTTTCACAAAGGCAATTCTCTTATCTTCAACGCCGCTATTATAAATGATCAGGCGAATAGGTTTATCTCTGTGCTTTTCTGAGGTCAGATTCTTGGGAATCTGATCCTTGTTCCTTAATATGAAATCACCTGCCATGCTGAGTAACCCTTGCGGACTCCTATATGTTGTCTCCAGCTTGAATAACTCACACGGAATATTATTCTGTTCAAACTTAGAAAATAGTTTAATATCACTTCCAGCGAACCTAAACACCGACTGCCAATCATCACCCACTGCGAAAAGATTGGCATTAGTGTTATCAACCAATCGATTTATCAAGTTGTATCTGCTAAGTGATATGTCTTGGTACTCATCTATCATCACTTGCTTATAGGTAAATTTCATGTCCGATACAAGTGCCGTAGCTCTTATAATCATGTCATCAAAATCTATGGTATTTGTTTCATGCAAACAGTCCTCATAGTAAGTGAAGAAATTATTAAAAATGCGCATGAACAGCTTTGTCCTAATACTCCCAGGATCAGCATTTAACTTCGAGCCATTAGCTTTGTATAGAGATAGGAATGACCTTATCAGTTTGGTGAATTCCTCAAACAGACGGTCCGCACCATCAATGTATACTTTCTTGTAAAATTCGCTGCAATCGATTGGCTTGAATTGCACATTGTAACTACTGAGAGTCTCCTTAAGTTTGTGAAATATATTACCGTCCTGACACTGGAAAGAATAGGTCTCGATTAGCACACTACGATTGGCTTTGTGTACCCTGCGTTTCCACTCCATTGAAGATTCATATTTATGTCTCTCTCGTTCATCAGATAAGAAACTGGCTCTCATATTGCGGTCTACACCAAAATGCTCAATATAGATGTCATAATTCGGTAAGTAAAAATCTGGCCTATAAAGACTAACTGAACTGTTGGGGAATGAATTACCTTTGTAGTTAGTTTCGTACTCATATTCAATTCCATTGAGGAACAGATAGTTAGCTATCTGCAACTCCTCGAAGCTTCTAACATATTCTCCTTTGTGAGTCTTTAACCTTTTACCAGTCCTTGATCCTGTCGAAAATGAGTGACGCGCCATTTTGCTTTTAAGGGTTTCCAAATCCATTATCTTTAACGTCTCTATTTGATCCTCGAAATACTTTCCTTTCTTGGCTGGATTTTGATACAGGAAATAAGCGCAGAAATGAATCAGGTCACGAACATTAGCCTCACTTTGGAAGATATACTCGCCGAAGTACTTCTTAAAGATTCGACTAATGCCGTTTTCGTCTAGTATATCTTGAACTACATCAGGACCTCTTCTAAGAATATTCAAGCCGAAACTGTGGAACGTGTATACATCAACGTCGATTTCTAATCTTTCGCGTATGCGTTTCCTCATCTCCTCAGCCGCTTTCCTCGTGAATGTAATCAACAGGATATCTCCAGGTTTCACCCCTTTACGTGTAACCAGATATTTAACCTTTGCAGATATCGTCAGTGTTTTCCCGGAACCAGCACCTGCTGCCACAAGACAATTCATCTCACCATTTACGACAGCAGTGCGCTGTTGTTCATCCAGACTCTTCCCATCAATATCGTCAAACATCTGTGAACACTCGTCTAATTCACGTTGGATATACTCTCTATTCCAAATCTGTACATAGTTATCGAAATTCTCATAATGATCTATGAAATTGCTGATGATGCGGTGGTTTATGTTAACCTCATTCAACTTTGGGGGCCATTTCTTTATTGATTTCAGGACGTTATATGCGTCCTCATAGATCGTCAAGCCAGTTCGCTTCACTATTTTCGAAATATAGTCTTTCTTCAGCTCTGAAATATAATCCTCAAAGTCTTGAGCTGAATCGTAATGTTTCTTGAAGGCTACAGGATCAAAACGTTTGTTTCGTCTGCGACAAATCGCGACAATAATTATCGACACGATAATAATAAGAAAGATCAATCCTGGAATGTTCATTGGTTGTCATTATACTATCTCTGGCAACAAACGAGGAAGCTACTCAATAATGCGGGGGAGGGGCAATCAATTGGCTGGGGAGTTGACAGAATCGGTTCGAATCCCCTTAGGTGGGCTTAGGGGGACGATACCTAGAACTCTTAACAAGCCTCGAAAGGTATCGGGACAATCAACGCATGTATTTTCAGCGACTTTCCCTTGGCCACCGGGCAAAGAAGAAATAAAAATCTGCCATTCTCATTCGATATTGAATTGAATCCTGGTGTATTATCTTTCTCTGTACTTGTTGGCATGAAATCATATTGTGGGAATCGATTTCTGAACACTCCGATGAGTGGTATGTGCAAGCCTTAGGTTAACAGGTGCAAGCGTGAGCCGTGGTATTCTTGCACTTTTCTTGCACTGCTAGCTTTGCACTGCCACCGGGCCAGGGCTTATATAGGGGGGAGGGGGGTAGCTTGTGCAACGCTTGCGGCCAAGAGTAACCGGACCACTAAACCGTGCATAAAAGAGGCCGCGGGAAAAAGTGCATGCAAAGGTGACGGGTGCAAAGGAGTGCCCCGATTATTTGCCGGCTACCTGATGGGCTTGGTTATCATGGGTGCCAAGACGATGGTTTGTTCAACTAGTTGACAAGAAGATTTCTTGTGAACGCACTCATATTCCGGATATTCAATGGAGATATTCCTGAAAAGCTGATATATTAACAGGAAACAGAGATTACGGATCTGGTGATTTGGAAGCCAAACTTAGAAAAGTAATTTCAGCAGCAGCTGCTTGGCCACCAAACAGGAATTTTCTTTACTACTGTCTATATCTTTGGTTAAAGCTACCTGATTTATCCAAAAACGTCAACATGGATTCAGATGACCTATCACACTTGTTATCGCAGCTCATAGATTCAATTCCCCAAAAGGATGCATCTTTATTAGCCAGCATAAGTGATATCTACGTAGCAGATCAAAGAACCGACATACCGATTGGCTGGCATAACAAACCTTACCGCTTTTTCTTCGGTGATATGGAGCGTCCTCTCGCGTTAATGGGTAAATTTCTTGAAGACTTCGTTCCGTTAGATGAACTTTTTCGCAATAAGTCAGGATTCAGCCCTTCAGCTTTAGTCAGTTTGTCATTGTTGCAACAAGACGTACTAATTGGTGAACTTGAGAGGTTAACTAGCGACGTTGATTCTAACCCGAGTAATTTTCTGGAGGCACCTCCTTTAGACTTCCAAAGGAAATGGTGGCAATGCTTAATAGGGTCTTGGAATACGGCATATAATGCTCTCTCAGCGAGCTACATACGGGAAATAGAGACTTGGCTAAAAACGGAGGCAAGAAAGCCAGAATCAAAGGAAGTATCCATAGACTACGAAACTGTGACTAATCTATTCATCATATTTGAGAATGGTAGAGGGTATATCATCCCGTTCCCTCAAATGTGGTTGAGTCGTTTAGTGAGTTTATTCACACAGCAAGCAAGGATATTAACCGCAGACCCGGCAATAAACAGGACAATCGCATATAGTACTAAAGAAAGAACTATTGAATACTTAGCAATGCTTAGTCATCAGACTCCTGACGTAATGTTATTTCCAGATGTTCATCTAAAGCGGGGAAGTGAAACCTCAAAGGAAATAGACGCCATACTACTCGTGGATATCGACAAATTAATAGCCGTGAAATCAGCAGCAGGTATCGATCCAGAAGAATTCCAAAAGAGCGTTGACTGCGCTCGCATGAGTATTTCAAACGTTTGTGACCTCATTAGTAAACTAGATGATACTCATCAGCTTTCAGTAGTTAGAGACTCTGATCAAAAAACATTGAGCTTAGACCCCAGTGTCGAGTTCACTGTATATCCGCTAATAATAACCAACCAGATTGTCTTGGAGCCTATCGTTATAGGCCTGGAGAGTACTCCGACGAATACGGAAGTAATGATGCTCACAGATTTAAAAGCGATGACTCATGATATTGAAGATGCTCTAGATTTTGTCCGCTTCCTGAAGGCGATATATCGGTTAAGGGAATCGAATATACGGTTAATATATACTGACTTCCTTGACGTATGGGGTTGGTACCGAGACAACGGCCACAACTTCCTTTGGTCTGCTGATAAATACCCTAATGCTATGTTTGTAGAACCACATCTATACTCACAAAAAGAAACTCAGAGTTTGTCGGAAATAGCAATTTTGCGCCGATTGATGATAGAACAAGGTGTTCCAGAACGATGTAAGTGCCCTAAGATTAACCAAGACACGTTTAGATTGATGGATCCGATTTCGCTAATTGGGATAGTAGTCAGAACTTCTACTCTCGTACCTAACACGTTAACTATACACGTGTGCTCAAGAGAAAGTCATATTGATGATGTTACCCATAATGAGTCACTATCTGAGTCAATACTACGCAGATACGAAGAGATTCGTGACACTGCGAAAGAACTAATCAATTCTGCTCCCAAAGATAGCCAGGATAGGCTTGTGATTTGGCTTTATGGTGAACGAACTCTTCGCTCTTCGCCATCTCTAGATCATTTAGTCGTTCATCTCGATAACAATCCACAGGAATGTGTCATTAGTAGGGGTGTAATACTACCCCAAAAGGGAATAGGTGTCGCTATACTCTACCGAGACAGTCTGCTTGAACTCATGGGGCAAGACACAATTGAAGGAGAGCTACTTCTGACGAAAGCTATACTCAAAGGTATTGCGTATGCAGTTAAAGCACCACATAACGTTGTAGATTCATTGCTAGCAAAGGTTAATATTTCTAGCAGGAAAGGAATAAATGTAACCGGAATATACACCAATCATACTTGGAATAAGCCAAGCGCACCGCACAAGAGAAGTCTTTCGACCAAAGCGCAGACAACAGTAGAAATAGCTGGGATGCTAGCATCAATAGGTGTAAAACCAGCCCAGTATCGAGGTCAACAAGCACGTGATTTGATTAATCATAGAGTCTTTCCTTTCCTACGGGATCGTCTGGACAATAATCTTCAGGAATTAGAGATCAATGAGGCAGTTCGTTGGGGCTATTTCCAAGTAGAAAACTCCTCGGCCTATTACCAGATTGAGCGTATAAGATTAGGATCGGCAGCAACCTCTCTTGAGCTAGAATATGACTTCGGGAAAGCTGCTTATAATATGCAGAGTGCAAATGTTCAAGTCATTGAAGCTGGTAGTCTGATTCTGGAGAGACTTGCCTTGAGACGACCTTCTGGAACAAAGGGGATCACTCGCGAATTAGGAGAGGCTCTGCTGGATTATGCAATTGCATTGCTTGAGTATAGCCAACTTAGCGAACGAGACTATCATAACATAGAAGAAATTGCCTTCGAAATAAGAACTGATTATGCCTTTAAACTCGATTTAGCAAAGGACAGCGTTTTGAGTATTGACTCTTGGCAATCAGATCATGCATCAGAGGATTTCAGCCGAGAACAGCCGCTTAGGTCTAAATCAACGAAGAACAGAAGAGAACGCTATCCCGATGGTGACCCGGAATTGAAAGACATTAGTACGGAGTTTCACAATCAATTCAATTACAGACTCGCCGATTTGCTTGAAGTATTGATGGGTTTAAGTACTTTTCCGGTTAATCCCCATGATAGCCTTTTCCCCTTGGCTTCTGCGGATGAAAACGTATTGCTAGATTATCTATGCTCTGTAGTAATAGATTGCCACAGATCGGAGGCTAAGAAGGCCTTAGCTAGTTTGTGCCTAAAAAACGATTCACTAGGAGAGGATTGGAAACCTTGGCTCCTGAGGGGCCGCAGATACCGTTTTACTATATGTCCGCTATTTCATTTGGGTGATAATTATGTTTTCGGGCCATGGTACGTCGAGCGTACTTGTAAGGTGTGGTTAGCTTATCTTAATGAGGGTAAACTGCCAATACCTGATAGTGAGTTATCTATACAATTACGCGATGCTCTGCAACAGTTTCGTGACCGAAAGAATCGTCAATTGGAAGACGACGTAGCCGCTGAAATCGACAGACTAGAATTACCCAAGATTGGACCCAGAATACAGCGTCCTGAGGAGCTGTGGGGATCTAGTGACGACTCGCCTGTTGGCGAGATTGATATCTTAGTTGCTGACGTGAGCAATAAAGAACTATACGTTCTTGAAGTAAAAGACCCTACGAGAACGTTAACGATTTATGATATAGGTAATCAGCTTAGAGATTACTACGAAGGAGACGCCTGTTTCCAGAACAAGTTATTGAAAAAGACAAATTATATAGAGAGCCGTCTACCTGCTGTACTTTTCACCATGGGAATAAATCAGAATGCCAACTGGCAGGTCAAACAAGTGTTTATCACGCGTTTTCCTATTGCAGCGGCCTACTATAAGGAGCGTAAATGCCGGTTTTTGACCCTAAGGAATATGGGGTTATTGAAGTCCCACGACGTATAAGTGCAGTTCCATAACATCAGATTATTAGCAACAGTAAAGGGCTACAGTCATGTTATATGTACTAGCCAACCCCTTCGGTTAGCAGTTATTAGTCTCCTCTTGCCTGACTCTAATCTAGTCTGTTGGATCTCGAATTACACCCACTTCTTAAGAACGTATTTGAATGTATTTGTAAGCCACAAGTCTTTGTATGGTCGAAACTATGTAGATCCGTCAGTTCATGTACCAACTATTTGACGATCTGTTCAACACGGGGGTAACTGGAAGACTCCAAGTCAGTTCTGATCACCTTTGGTCCACCATCGTGGATAAAAGGTAAAACTTGGCTTTTCGAGAAAACCTTTGCTTTGGAATACTGACTAATGCACCTATAACATTCTAAGTTACTTCTAAACTCTACTTCTGTTTAAGTATTACGAATTGCTCATTCAAACCATGATGAATGACTTGAATTCGCCCGTGTTTTTCGAGGAGATTGGAGTGCACTGACGCAACTTTGAAAGGGAATAGAATTGGCGACTCTAACACCATCTTCAGAGATGAGCTATCATCTTCATTTATGCTCAATACACTTTCTATAAGCCAAGCAACCACCCCAGGCTCTGTCACACTTCGCACCTGCCCGGTTTCGTAAACCCCAAGACTGAGTCCTTCCCGTAAGACTCCCCATTCCACGAAGTTACGAAGGACATGCCTGGTGGCTCGACTCACTGTCTCGCGCTCTCCATACTTTTCCTTCAACCTGCGCTGAACTTGTGATGCTGATGCTGTCCCTTGGAGTCTTAATAATCTGCCAACACTTTCGGCAACCATTCCAATGAATGGATAGGCGGCAATTGACATACCCCAATGTAGTATGATGTGCTCTTGAGTAGTCAGATGATTGAATAAAACTAATCCTCCCTTACGAAGAAATTCAACCTCAGCAGGTGCCCTGACCCATATTTTCTTAAGGATAGATATTGTTTTGCCACGACTTCCACGCTGTGCGTGGCTCCCCACAGAAAGTCTCTCACGCAGTAATTCCTCTAATGAGATGTCAATGGAATGTTTATCGAGTCCAGCCAAAACTAAGTTTGCCGTATACTCAAGCCACTCTAATTTGATTCGTTCGTTTATACCTATTTCCACTAAACGATTTGATTTCGTCATTCTATCCTCACCAAAGGCACAATCAGTTCTTCTACAGATATCCCTCCGTGGGCAATAGTCTTATGATTCTCCGTGATGAAAGCAAAGCGAGCAGGAGCAATAAGAGGAACCAAGCTATCCGGGAGACCAATAGACGGCCACTCGATAGTTTCCGGGAATTGTTCCTTCACCCTCGAACGTAGAGCCGAATCAGGATATATACGTACTCGTTCGCCTCGTAACTCGGCTATTGATCCCTCTGAGGGACAGCCTAGCCCTTTAGCTTCAATGTTTCCGTGGTCAGAAGTTAAAACAAGACTAAAATTACTGGCTTTCAGCATATCAAATATATGTGCTAGGAACGCTTCATTCGCCCATTGTCGTATCAAGTTATGCATTCCGGCTGCGCCTAATTCCATTCCATGCATTATTCTGTCCACTTTTGTAACAACTAAACCCAACACTTTGACATTCGGATTAGCGGCTACTTCGTATAATTCGTCTATCTGATTGTCCTCGAGTATTTTGAAATATGAGATCTCATCGCTTGTTAACCCATTGTTCATCCAGAATTGGGTCCAGGAGGCAGATTCTCTGTCCGTTGAGCTTATACTTGATGGGAAGTAGATTGGCGCTTTCCCAGAAAATATGGCTTGTCTGGATATGGAGGTGATTGTTGGCAACCACGCAAAGCAGGCGCTTTCATTTAGTCGTAAATCAGGCAGTTGGGTCTGTAATGTATTTCGTATAACTATCCACTGGTCTATGGCAAGCCCATCAATAACAACAAGAGCTATCTTGTCGAGTTCTCCACTTTCTCGCTGTCTTGCCAAAGCTCGGGGAATGTGATGAACCATCACAGGAGGCACAGCAGGTTGGTTATGTAGACCGGAATACGCATTTTCGACCCAGCTAAGGAAACTGGAATCGACTGTAGCCTGGAGCGTTAAAAATCTAGCAATAACTTCTTGTGGTTGCCCGCCGATTTCTACATCTAGCCACAGAGCGTTTAGTTCTCCCCACAGATAGGCAAATCGTAGCCAATCCCGATATTTGCTTTCAATCGCTGGTATAGACGACTCTACTGACTCCAATAATCGGTTCAAGCGTTTAAGTCGGTTAGCTTTAGGGTCGCTTATAATTCCAGCAGTGACCCAAGTTCCGGCAAAATTAAATGATTCCGGAGGCTCAACAGGATGCAACAAGCCTTCTCCGAACATATTATCTATGTAGATACGAATATCGGCATCGTCAAAAGGCAGTTTTACCGGACCCGAATATCTCAGATCATATGAACGTAAACCCGGTTCTCCGGAATCCGACTGTGATATAGCCAACTGATCTAGGAATATCGGCCACCTTTCCTGAAGAAAAGAAAGAAATGCATACCTGTCGGAAACGATCTCCTCGAGCGGCCACTCGCTGAATTTATCGTTTTGACGAAGGACTTGAATGAGACGTTGATCTAGGATAGCATTAAGGCACTGGTTCCGATAATGTCGTCGAAGTAGCAACCTGAGCAAGTCTGCAGAAGTTCCGACAGACTCTGGAGCGATTCCAAAGACGTGACGTAATATAAAATCCTTGGTTGCATTATCGCCTAGTCTTACTGGTCTCAGTTGTTCTTGGGCCTTAGATAACGCGTCGAAGTCACTCAACTCCAGGGCTGCAACTATAGGGTAGCTGAGATTCGGGAAAACGTCGACAAGGCTAGTCGAAAACAAACGTGTTCCGTGCATTAAATCAAAGGGTATTAAGTTTGGCTCTCTCGTTTTAAAATGTACAACTACAGAAGAGTCAGTGTTTTCACCACGGTCCCATTTAGAGCGAAATCTGGATTCGTAAACGTACCTAAACGAGACGTTATCTTCCAAGACAAGTAGTTCGAAGCCTCGAGCGTGAATTACTTTCATTATTTGTTCTTCTAGGAGTAGACCATCGGGATCCAGAGCCACGGTTACACGCGTGGTTTGGGGAGAGAATTCGTCTAGGATTCGCTTGCGCCAATCACTCACCGGATTGACCTCCCTCTACGCGCAGTATTAATACTGGGACTATCTCAGGATTTATTTGAGTGTTTCTATCAAACTGCTTGTGCCAGAGACGCTCTTCTTTCTCTAACTCGGTAAGCCTATGATTGCGCACTGCAGGTAATCCGATGCGCTGGATGGCTCGTCGTCGTGCAGCGAAAGCGTACTGAATCTTCTTTTCCTCTTTGACTGAGCGGGCATTAAGTGAAGCTACTGATTCCTCATAGACGTCCTTGCCATAGGTTTCTGCATTTTCCATTGTCTCCTGGAACGCCAGATTGCTTTCTTCTATCGTGCAGTAACCTTTCGTGACAACATCGTCTGATAGCATAAGGTCCCAGATGCGGCGGGCTGTTGGTAATAATACTCTTCCGTCATCGTGCATGAACAATGCTATTATTCGTTTCTGTGACCAATCTTGCATAGAAACGTTGATCTGTAATAAGCACCATATTCCATTGAGGTCTCTTTGAAGACTAGGTACACTAACAAATGGGATGGGCTGTCCGGCTACCGCCCTTGGAAGCTTCATAACTAGGTCGCGAATACGCCGGTCCTCTAAGGTCAGATGCCGCTCGGCTGGCATTATTATGGTTTCCTTGGTGACGAATACGCCTTCATAACAAACTCCATCTGGCCATATAATAGTCCAGCCAGTTTTCTTCTGTTCTGTAGATCCACCTTGAGCCCGTACATAACTTGTAGTCATACGTTCGATCCAATGTGGTAAGGGATGCTCTAAGACTTGCTTAGTATCTTTAAGGCTGAGTTCCGCTGTTGAGTTGAGAAGCGAACGATTGATTCGCCATTCATGGGCTTGAGCCTGGACTTGGGCAACTGCACTTTCTACCGTTGATTCGATGGTCTCAGGATGTAATATCGCTTCCACGTACAAGTTATCGAATATTTTCTCTGCTTCAGCTGAATCCAGAATATCTGCTGTCTTGTCAACTCCGAACTCTTTAAGGATTACAGCTAACTTTTGTTCGAGGACTTCGAGTATTCGATGTTCAACCGAATCTTCAAGAACAAGATTAATGGCTCGGACAATGTGCTCTTGTCCAATCCGGTCAACGCGACCAATTCTTTGCTCCAGTCGCATCGGGTTCCAAGGAATATCGTAGTTAATTACAATGTGGCAAAATTGGAGATTCAAACCTTCGCCTCCAGCGTCGGTAGAAATTAGGATACGAGTGCTCTTGGCAAAGTCTTCCTGAACCTGTACACGCTGGTCTATGTCCAAGGAACCATTCAGGCAGACAACTGAAAAACCTCGTTCTGCCAAGAAGTCTTTAAGCATCTCCTGAGTCGGCACGAACTCCGTGAAAATAAGTATCTTTAAATCTGGCTCACCTTCTTCCTGCTGTAACTTGTAGATCCAATCAAGGAGAGCTTCGGCTTTAGCGTCTGGCCCAGTTTCGCCACAACGTTTGGCAGTGTCCAGGAGCAAATTGACTTGAGCCTTTTCGTTTTTCAGAGCCATCAAACGGCCTTTGAGTACCGCTTCTAACTGTTCCTGCCCATCCATATCTGTCCAATCTGTATCCAGGTTAGATGGGAAGAGCAGGAGCTGTTCTTCGGGAGCTTCTAAGACTTCCGCACGCCGTTCGAGGGTGGTACATATGGCTCTGGTACTAGAGACAACAAGTCGTTGCATGAGAATCATCAGAAAACCAATGTAACTTCGCTTTTCGCGCATTGCCTGATTATAACCATTACGGACGTAATCTGTGACGGCATCGTAAAGTAACCGTTGCTTCTGGTGTTTCTCCTGCCAGGATGCCGGCTCTAGCTGGGTGCGTCGCGGCTTAAAAAGTGGTTTGCCCTCGATATCTATGGCCCGCCGTTTCTCTGTCCTGATTACATAGGGCTGCACTCTGTCTCGGCTGATGCTGTTCGTCCCAGGGAACTGTTCTTTATCCAGAAGTGAGAGAACGCGCTGAAAAGAATCAGTTTTTCCCTGATGGGGAGTTGCAGAGAGTAATAATAAGTATGGTGTAGCTTCAGCTAGACCTTGTCCAAGTCTATAACGAGCGACCTGATCGGTACTTCCTCCTAATCGATGTGCCTCATCTACAATAACTAGGTCCCACCCAGCCGATATAAGATCTTCAAAACGCCCCTTATTGTATTCGTCAACCTTTTTTTGAAGCCAGCCACGACGAATATCAAGAGGTTTTACAGAATCCATGGGGCAGATTAATTGGTTGGAATGGCGCCATATGTTTGCTTCACCCGTTGCCTTGTGGTAGAGATGAATGTCACCGGGTATGACCACCTGGAATTCCTCTCCGAAACGGTTGTGCATCTCCGTAGCCCATTGAGTAACCAGGCCTTTGGGTACAACAATTAGGGTACGATTTACAAGTCCACGCAACTTGAGCTCTCGCATGATAAGTCCCGCTTCGATGGTTTTACCCAAACCTACTTCATCAGCGAGTAGGTACCGGATGCTATCACCAGAAATAGCTCGATATAGAGTCTGGATCTGGTGCGGAAGCGGGATGATAGAGGATACTAGAGGAGCCAGTAACACATCCTGAGTTAGTGCTTCAGCAATACGTGCTGCAGCCGAGACGTAGGCAACGTAATCTGTTGAACATGTCCTGGCTTCTATTGCTGGCAATAACCTACTTGCGGGGATGCGAACCACTTTATCCTGTTGCGGAAGCCAGATGCGGCAAAAAGAGTCTCCCCAGAGGGTCTGTGTCTCGATGATCTTACACAGTTCATTGTGATCAACACTATAATACCAATTATCGTCATGCATTGGGTTCATTAGTTTTCAAAACACCAGAGTTTTTTAATGGCGTTGAACGTGAGCCTCTGTCTTGACTCAATTTGCGTTCTTGGGAAGGCACCGCTAGCATTAGGTTGAATAACTTCTACACGCAAATCATCAGGTAGTCTGTTTTTATCCACCTCGGGAAGATGGCCAACAAGTAACTCATTCCAAATGAAATTGCTTTTCTTGTAAGTTTCGATTTTATCCCGATAAATCTCATTATTACTACTCAGGTTTTGAAGATCCTTAAGAAGAAGCACCATTCCGAGTCTATTACGCTCTATGTTGAATGTATGTTCATCGAAACCTTGATCTCCATCCGTGAATTGAGCCATATTCGGCTCATTGTATGCATATATATGCTCAAGATGAAGACCGTACCTACGACGAGTTGTTTTGTTAAAGCGATCTTCCAACTGCTCTAATCCCGTACCTACATAAGTAGGCTTATCGAGAAGTTGCCAGAGATATCTGTCAATTCGCATGAGCACATATTTGCTATAATTCGTCCAGTTGTTGCTTACACCCTTGAACCGCTCGTAGGTAAAAATATCTTCTACACATTTGATATCACCCTTCCGAACAATTTCTCTTTCTTCGAGAATGCTGATCAATGTAGAATTAAATATGGTCGCGATCTGAGTTAAAGATTTATTTCTGATCTCTTTGTTGAGGGGATAAATAACTCTCTGAAAACTGTTGCTTTCATAGGCGCCTAGAAGGCGTGTAACCGAATGTAGCTGGTCAAATTTCTTGGCTATTCCAGAGATTTTAGATTCTTTGTCAGCATCGTTTTCCTCTAGGCCGGATAAGATCAGCAAATATTGCTGATTCTGGTCGAGAAGTTTGTTATATAGAAGATATTCGTTATCATAGCTTGTACGTAGCCACAAATACATCTTGGCGAAATATTGAATGTCTCTAACAATGCGGGAATATAAAAGCTGCGGGTCATTGAAATCTTTGAAGTATTTTCTTATCTGTCCATTTCTGTAGACCTCATAGTGGTAAGCTCCCTCAAATTTCTCATATTCATCTTCAGTATCAGCAAACTTGGCTCGGAAGAACGTCCGGAAAAATAAGTCGAGGTCGAGCTTTGACTCAGTGCTGTTTTTTAGTTCAGCGTTGAAATAGCTGTTTTGCAATTCAGTCCAGACTGTGTTTGCATGTTCCTTCTGGTTTGCTGGCAAATTACCGATTAGCTTACCTTTAAGAATCTCGTATGGTTTGAGCCCGAGTCCACGGTCATTCACCACCTCAAATATCATTGCCACATTCTTCTGTTTCTCTATTTTAATTTCCACTATTGAAATGCGATCCAGCAGGTAGGCAATGTAATATGTTAGTTTAACGACATCGTAACGCCCAGGTTCACCCTCGCTCATGAAGTAATTATCGTAGTACTGACTGATTATTTCGTAATTCTCTTTGATTCTTTTTTGTGTTTCATCAACGGGTTTAATGTCCGGACCTTCCAGTAATTGCCGGAAAGTCGATTCCCTGTTTTCATTGAATATCTTAAAACGTTTCGCCTCCCCAAAATCATCACTTTCAAAAATAAGCTTTTCCAGAGTTTGGCTGCTGAAAGTCTTAACAGTATAAAGGTGATCTGACTCAATGGTTTTGAGTATCTTATGTAGCTTAATAAGTACCAACAGTAGAGTCGTAAGACGTTGTTGTCCATCTACTATCGAAGTGTTTGTAGGCGTACTATGGGTAAGGTATGTGTTTAGAAAATACGGCTCAAATCGTTCCTGAACCTCAGCCTGAATCTGTTTAGGCTCGGTATTTGTGCGTTGGTTGATTCCAAATTGGACTTCGATGTCATTGAGAAGCGTCTTTACATTGTCTGGAGTCCATTTGTATTCGCGTTGATAGATATCGATGAAGTAAGCTTTTGCGGTATTGAAAACACTGCGCAGAAACTGGTCATTAGGAGTTATAACACTTCGAACCGTCGCTTCTTCTGGCATACTTAACCTCCCTTCCTGGTTATTGCCTGGTCATACCACATGAGGAGCTTGGGGTCCTCCTGCAGAACGTTCTCAGGAATCTTTCCTGCAACCTCAATGATGGTGGTGTAATCGCGATCAGCCCAGGCTTTCTTGAAGCCACTACGCACGGCTTCTAGCCGGAAAACTTTTAGTTGCTTCTGCTTGGACTGGCGATATTCTTCAAACTCGCGGAGGAGTGCACGTTCGCGTAGTTTCTCCAGGTCTCCCGCCTTATTTGGGTCCGGGACATACCAGCGGTCTTTAGCCTTAGTACGTAATGCCGGATCATTCTTAGGCAGATGGCGCAGTTCTTTGAAATTGCTTGATAGGTAGCTGTGAATCTGGCTGGGAACATCGCCGGTGCCATCGTACCTCAGGAAGTTCTGCTCCAGAAGCTCTGTTAGTTCCAACGGTTTCTCATGTTTCTGCCAGCCGCCAATCTCTCTCAGAAACTGCGGATGAAGCTCTTGGAAAGTCTGCGGTTTCTGAAGCAGTTGCTGTTTGAGCCATTGAATGGCTGAAGATTCATCTATCACAAATAGCTGGAGTTGCAGCACTTCTTTTACCGTCATCCGCTTTTTATCATATTCAGCAACCTGCTCCGGAAGGAAATACATACCGTCACGCTCAGGGAAGCGCTGTTCCAGACCCAGATAGAAATCGGAAGCGGAAAGCGGTATGGTAACACCCCTCTGGACATGGAATGCCACCATGCGGTCATATAGTAGAAAATTCTGCCGCTCGGCGATAACCTCTAATTGCCCATTCTTTCCTACGAATACGGGAAGCTGCCTTAGGTGAGTGCGGGTGAAGTCCCAGACACCATCTTCTGTGCCTGCTTCGAGCTTGAAGCGCTCCTCCAGACCGCCGTTTGGCTTGTATGCGGTTATTATTAAATCCTGTTTTACAGCCCCGGCTGTGGTCGCTTGTTTGAAGGATTTCTGCTTTTTGTCAAGTATTCTGACGTCAGCCACTACGAAACCTGACCTGGTCAGAGCTTCCTGAATCGCATTCCACACGGCATTCTTACTATTATGAAACTCGATCGTTATCCAGCGACCCGGCTTTAGTACACGCCGAAACTCTGAAAAGCACTGCTCCATCAAATGTTGATAGTCCAGCAAGCTTTTCTCTTGAATAGGGCTCTCGATTGCATCTGGCTTCAAGTTGGTGAATACCCCGAGCAGTGCTTCCCAGAGGAAGTTTACTTCAGAGTAAGGGATATTAGATCCGAAAGGTGGATCAACAAAGATATAATCTATCGCATTTTCGGGTACATTAAGGGATGTAGACGAGCCACACCATACTGTATGACTAGTATTATCCCCTTTCCCCTTTTTTGGAAGGGCTGTCCACATTCCTTCTTCTGCAGAACGAATCATATCTCCTGCGGAGATACGTAACATATGGCTAAAGCGCATTTCCTGCCAGACAGAGGAGATATATAAAGTACCCTTTTGCACACGTCCAATCCCATCGGCGTTATAGACCATCAAGCGAGAGGTCTTCTGCAAGATAGACGTTCCAGTAAACAGAAGTGCACGGTGCTCAGCACGCTTGAGATCAAGGAGCTCCATGAAACGGCTGACGTAGTGCAGTTGCCTCTCAGCAAATAGTTGGTGTGCGTGAGTTATTGGCCGAAGATGAAGACAGTTTTTCCATTGGTCTCCCCATTGACCATCGCGGAACAACATTTTAACTGCAAAGCGGTTCGCAGATTGCGGTAAAGGTGTCTGTCGAACTCTCGCAAGAAGATTTTTATCATCCTCATTTACCCTTCTTTTTTCAGCTCTCTTTGAACCATGAGAGACTATTGCTAACACGGGCACCTGTTTATAGCGGGTCCACGGTTTCTTGAGTATCTGGTCATACACAGTCTCATGTGCTCTTTCAGCTGAGGTTTTGGAGTTCTCTGCCCCGCAAGAATTACATGTGAACGTGTCTAAGAATTTTTTCTGTCGGCTATCGAAAGCCACTTCCCAAAATACTATTTCTGATCCACAAGAATTACATATAAATACATCAGACCAAACATAGTAATTACAAATTGCCGAACCTATCACATCTTGACCAGGACGATACATCCACCCCAGTTCGTCATCAAGCTGATCCGCAATACGTAGAGCCTCTCTCAAGTAAGTATGAGTGTCTACTTGGCATAAATATACCGATGCAATAAAACTTGCAGCGGGGGATAGGTCACATATAAGTGTACTCCGACTTGGATTAGCCATTAGGGCAGCAATACCCGTCATGCCGCTACCAGCAAACCCATCAAGGATTATTTCTCCAGGTTCGGTGTAGTGTTCAATGAAATTCTTAAGAGCTTTAGGGGGCACTTTAGTATGGTAAGTATGTGCTTTATAGAGCCACGTATGTCTACCCTCTGTAATATCAAACGCGAAAGGTTTCTTGTTGTATACTTTCATTGAATCGTATGGCTTCCCGTAGCACCGGATAAAGTCCTCAATGAATGGGTTGGGACAGGCTGTATAATATGGTGGGTCTGATAACGCCAGGATATCTTCATCAGAGCCTATGGGGAAGCCTTCAATCTTGCGGAACTCCGGGTCCTCGAGCTTTTTCTTGAGCCTTTCAATGAAGTATTTGCGGCGCTCCCCATCATTCTGAAATGTCGTTCCCAGGCATTCAACAGGACCCTCTATTGAAGACTGGCTTTTCTCACCATCAAACATTAAAGTTTGTCCGGCCTTCTCTTCCATCTGACCATCCTTTAAAAAGGTGAAGGTTCTGGGTTAGTGAAAGATATACAATATTTCCTGAACCGTTCTTTCCCGCCTTCGATGGGAAACCAGGCGAATTGCATATCAAGGTTATTATTGCGTGATGTATCCCATACAACGTTGCTTAAGAAATAAGCGTATGCCAGTCCATCTTCCAATTCGTAAGAGTGCCATGTCGGACCATGACACTGACTGTAGACATCCTCACCTCTGCTCCAGAAGCGGAAAAAGCGTTTCGGGCCCAAAGCGACCCAGTTTATCGCTCTCCTTTCCACCATATTGGCAGAATCGACGAGCTCGTGTAGGACAGCTTTATCATCACAGTTCTCATTATCGTCATAAACAAAAAGACCAGCGCAACAGTGCTTATTACCTAAGCTACGAATCCGGTCCGCATTTTCCGCAAGCTTCTCTAACGTGTCTTTTAGACTGGTGATATTTTGGGCTGTTTTTACTTCAACGATAGCCTCCACTGCATCCGGAGTTACTATAAAAAGGGTGCCGTCTTTGAACAGCGTGGGCTTATTTTTCGAGACAATCAGGATGTCGATTTGTGTAGACGTTTTATCTTGATAGCAGACAAATCCTCTGCCAACCTGGACGGATTCTGGGAGATGGGAATTAAGTATCCGCCGCAAAACCGCTTCTTTGTGCTCCCCGTCAGTCTGCCAGTGACTGGACCCAATGAGATTACGAACTCGGTTTTTTGTAGCACGCAATTCTCTTGCTAGAGACTTGTGATATTCCAAGTAGTCAATATGAACCGGCATATTTACTCCAGTACTATGCGTACTTTTGTGGCTTCCTTGCCTTTTGTAAGGCTATTAACATACTCATCGAACCTTTTCTTCAGGTCTGCTGGTGTAGCTGGGGAACCACCAGAAAGCAAAGCATGACGAAGGTCCTCAGCTTTGACTGTCACTTTTACCAGACCCGCCAAAACCTCTTGCAGAGCGTGGATAAACACCTGGCTCAAGTCATCTGGCAATGCTCGTGTAATCATGAGATCTTCAATCAATTTTCTGGGCTCTTCAGACAGAAGACCAAGACTTTCTTGGGAGGAGGGATCTTCCAGATTTGTAAGGAGAGTCTGTATCCATGCACTAAGCAGATTATCCAGGTCTAAGTCCAGTTGTTCCAATGTCTTAGCGGCCGGCTGTTTGATTTCTTCCGAACTCGGTTTGAAAGAACAGTGTGGGCAGATCGGAGATGATTCCAGTTCTTGTGGAGTGAGAACAAAACAGCTTTTCAAACCCGCCAGTCTATTCTGAAGATCTATCAATTGCTGCCGAGGCATCAGATCGATAGTAGAGAGCTTCTGTAAGTTCTTGAGACGCTCATCGGTTGTGAGTTTGGCTTTTCTCTTGTCTTCATTGACGCCTAACCTAGCTTTTGTATGAAGTGCGAGATACACGGTTATATACGATTTCTTGAGGTCTGTCAGTTTCTGGGCCAACTGCTGACGGAAAGCAGAATCCTTATATTTACCAGTATCGGAAAGTTTAATGAGCACTTCTTCACGGGATTGCTTTACACGCTCCATCCATTCGTGGTCTATTGGCAGAACTGCCTCAGCTGTGGATAAATAAGCGGCTATTGTTCCCGAAGCTGATACCAATTCCTGCATAGATTCGGCATCCGCCAGTGCTGCTAATCCAGTACGCTGCTTGTTGATTTCTGGCAAATCGTATCGGAAATTCTTGAGTTTCCCGGGCGATGAATAAACCTGCAAAGACTCGAGGAATATTTTAGTTTGTTCCAGCTTGGGCTGCATGGCTTTATTCTCCCCTTCGTCAAGCAGGTTCCGTCCCCAAAAGCTCAATCCCTCTGCAACGCGTTGCTGGGCTAAGACCAGTCTTTCCACATGTCCTGAAATCGCTTTCTGCAGTTCCTGAACAGGCTCATCTTTACCTTGAGCAATAAGTTGAGCCATGCCAGGCGTTAAATTCAGAAGCTCAAATAGTGCCTTGAGGGCAGGAATGTTATAATCTCTAGGCCGTTCGATGTGTTTGAATTGAATGAGGTCCTTTATAGGTGTACCGGCTAACGTATTGAGGCCCATTACATCAAATTTCTTACCTGGTATTGCGAGAATATTTTCCCCGGAATAAACCAAGGCAGCCAGAAGGACAACAATCCATTCAGGTTCCAGCCTGAAGGCTGAGGGAGCCAAGTACTCAACCCCAAATACTTCAGTTAGTAGCTCAGAACGATTGACTACCTGGCCCTGGCCTTTCTTCTTTATAGTCTCCGTTATATATTTAGCATACCTGGATTTACTTGGGTCGAGTCTATCACCATCCAGCAACTCCAAGGCGTCTAAAACGGCAATAGCCTGCTTCGTACGTATCTGTCCAGCAACGGCACGAAGGGCATCCTGAGCTGCCTGGTTACGATTCTGTCCCGTAATCAGTACAGAAAAGACAGGATACTCTGGCGCCTGATCTTCAAAATGCGAAGCAAGGCATACCGAGCCCACTGTGTTGATAATATCTCGAACATTAGCACGAACACCGCTGGTTGGTACATATTTCCCCTTGATCCATTCTACAAGATTACTTGTCTTTCCTTGGTAGGTGACATCAAAGGCAGTAGTAATATGCTCCTGCAGCCACTTAACCAGATCTTTATGGAATCCGCTCGCTTTGGCTTCGTAGGTCTGCTTCTTGTAGCCTGACGACATAGAACTGAGGTCAAGAGCGGCCGCATAACTACTCAACGCCTTACGAAAGGTGTCATCCATCCCCTTCAGACGAAAGAATACTTCATCCGCTTTCTTTTCATCCTTATAGAGCGGAGGCTCGAATGGTTGAACAAAGTAGAGATAAAAATCCCGAGGTGGAACCGCGGTAGAGCGCTCATTAGGCGCGCCGAAGAATAGATAACCCGTTCGCGCTGCCTTACGATCAATCCATTCTAATTCATGTTCCCAAATACGATAGCCGTTAACATACGTCTGGTCTTCGCATTCCATAGCTCTCTTAAGAGCTTCGTAATAATAACGATCAAGTTGAGATTTATCCAAGCTCTCCGTTCTTTTTTCGATTAATGCATCAAAATCGTCTGTCTTCTTTAAATCAAGATAGTATTGGTGATTGTCAGGATTTGAGGAAATGAACTGGCCACTAACAGTTTTGTGTATCTCCCTTAAAACAGCTTCGATGTGGGTAGCTAAGTCTTCTGCTGGTGTTGATCTATCTTCCATACCGGGCTGATAAAGACAGAGCCCGTCGCGTAACTCCTCAGGACTGGCACCCATAGGTGTGTAAATATCCCCGGTGGTTAGTCTGTGAATCGACAAAGCGTGAATAATACGAATAGCTAGAGGCTTGTACACAGGTCGAGTAAAGGCTTGCTGCACGCGAGATTCTAATACCTGACTGCAATCTATAACTGCCTTAATATCTGGAATCGTGCGAAAGGAAGGGTTCTCACGGAGTATCGGCCAGTAACTATCATACGCGATGAGTCCTGGTTCATTATCAGGAACTTCTTTATCTATCAGCCGTTTCATTATTGATGAAAGAGTCCTTAAAACCTCTCTTTTTTCAGCTATCGTTATTCTTTCAAATGTATCAATGAAGTCAGGATGAACCGGGAAGAGGCTAACGAATTCGTCCATTCGTTCGTTCATATGACCATAAAACTTTGCAAATGGAGTGAGATGCTCGCGAATCTTTGTTTGTTGTTCGCCATTCTTTTTAAGAAGGCGCTCAGCTACCACGAACTTGATATCCTTGCGGGCGATAAGAACTTGCTCAAAGCGGTCTTTAACACGCCGAATGCTATCAGCGACGAAAGAGAATCGAGGGCTGTCAAAGATAGCTTCTTGGACTCCAGCGATGAAGCGAAACCGGAGATCTCGGCATACTTCTCCAATCTCACGCAAGAAGCTGAGGTCGAGGATCAATTCCTGATCTTTGCGAGAACGCAGATAATCCAGCAATTCATCTACCACCAGAACCAAACCATGGTCAGGATATTTTTCTTGAAATGAGGCTACCATATCTTCAAATGCTCGTTTACTGCTCGAAATCTGACCGACACTTGGAAACGTGAAATTGACGTTCATCCGGCCTAAATGATCTTCGAGTTCCGCCACAACTATATCCCTCAAAGACATTGTTGTAGCACCGATTTCTGTTCGTACTACCTTGAATCTACCAGCAATCTTGGATGCAGCCTCAACGACTGTTCTGTTTGTCACCCCTTTGACAAGCTCTTTGTTTTCAGCTATCGCTGATATTACAGACATGAGGTGAGACTTGCCCGTGCCATAATTACCCACCACCAACAATCCTTTATTGTCAGCCGGCTGGTCAAATTGAAGTTGGGAGAATACCAGCGTAATAATCTTTTCGGCCATTTCATCGGAAAAAACGTAGGTCTTGATAAGTTGTTGAGCGGCCGCCTTTTCATCTGCGACTCGAAGTTGAACCACAGACTCAATAGGGTCAAACTGAAGTAAATCACCGTATTTCATTATTCTCCCCCGTTTTGCTTATAATGCGGAGCTACAACTAGAAAGTCACTCACATGGTAACGTCGGTATTCCGGATGACTTATCGCAGCATAAGTTATATATTCGTCTTCAAGAGTTCCATTCCAAGAGCAGACTACAGTCCTATTACGGGATAGATCCTGCAAGAGACGGAGAGGGTCTTGGCTGAGTGTTGGGTCAAAGAGTAGCTCAATATTATCCAACAAGACTATGTCGCCAGGAGAACCATTTACTATCTGCTCCATGATTCTAGGTAACTGAAGTATTCGCTGCCTCTGAGTGAGATCAATCAATAATCGAGATAGCTCCAAATTTATATTTACAATGGGTTTGTTAAGCCTTTTACTTACTTCATTCAATACTTCGGTCTTACCTTCACCTGAAGGTGCCACTACGAGGACGAGTCTGTAATACAGACTTGATGCGCTATCTATACTTTTAAGCAGACGGTCTACCGGGCTTTCGATCATTGATGCACTCCTGGGTCTCTCAAGCTTGTCTCTTTTCCAACCAACGATCAATTGTTTGTTTTCGGAAGCGCCAGTGGCGGCCTACTTTTTGAGCTGGAATTCTTCCTTCTCGAACTAGCTTGTAAACCGTGGATTTAGGTACTTTAAGATAGTTGGCTAGTTCCTCCAATGTAAGAATGTCACCTGATCTATTTTCACGCATGTATTTCTCCATCACGGCTTATGTCTGTAATTTACAATTACTGATAGTTGTTGTCAAATAGTGTGTCCCATATGCACAAAATTACCGGGGTACACTCGACGAAAGGTGTGAAAATAGTTGGCGGCAGCGAGTACCCTTTCTGTAGTGAGAAATAGGAAGGACTCACCACTGCCATGGGAAAGCCCTCATTCTATTAGTCGTATTGCACTTTCCTGACTTTTGTGACATGGCGCATCCAAAAGCTGCACCCCTAAAATTCCAGAAGTATACTTCCCCCAGCCTTGTGAAGAAAATGCAGTAATCTTGTATTGTGGCAACTGCTAGTTTACGCTACTTATTAGGTAATGCGGAAGTGAGCTAATTGTTGGTGGCGCATCACTATATTATTAGCAGGTGACTATCATCGTACCATCATTGTTGGTGTGATACTCGTAATTCTGCCCTTCGTATTTCAAGATGATTCGGAATCCAGGTACGATTACATCAGAGTACTGCATATCCGGTTCGGGACATCCGAGGCTCGTATTACTCCACATCACTTCTTCCACACTAAACACCTCAATTTGGCTGGCAGCTACCCCAAGTCTGACCGCCAAAGCCTCTAGTGCTGCGCTAGAAGCAGCAGATGAGTCTAAAGCAGACGTTGGTGGAGACCAGGGCAGAAGCTCTACTTTTAAGGGAACTATCTGAGAATTATACGCTCCCAGGTGCCCGTATTGCCCCCCATGTTCAAACTTCCCTTCGAGCCTGACTTTTCCATAACGTTCTTGCGGCCCCATCATTGTTTGTCGGTACAACTGGTCATAGACTTCCTGCGGTACTCCTCCCTCAATCCACACCATTCGGCCTTTAGGTACAAGGTGTCCCGGAGCGTATCCCGAATAATCCAGCATCTCAGCCAAAACGATGATCTCAAAGCCATGAAAACAGAACCCCTCTATGGCAATGGTCTTGCCATTATATTTGTCCGGATTGGCAAACAACCGGTCAAATGTAGGCTCCTGCACTTCGTTGACCGCTCTGGCACAACCAAAGGTTATGCTAATGATCCCCAATAGCAAAATAGCGACCGGAGTAACGTATCTATTCATATATGTTCCTGCGGTTTAGTACCAATCTTCCCTTCCACTGAGAAACAAGATCATGGTTGGCACACTACTTTCCGCTCACTGAATTATAACCGGGAGTAAATTACCACGCAAACCTCTTGACCTGCCAACCGAAAACAAGTCCTGTTATATTTTGAACCAGTGTCAAGCAATTAATACCTACCTCTCCATCCCCCTATACACCCTCAAGCTTTCCTCAAACCTCACGCTTTTCGTATACCTCGCCACCATGTCCAGGCTTTTCTATATGCTTAGCCTCATAGTGTGCTCGGTGTCCGAGTGGAGGTTATACATTACTCATTTTTGTTAAGGAGCTGGCCTCACTCGATTGGTGGTGTACCTTCCAGTTCATGGCAGGTATTATCCCTAATACTTATTAGCTTTTCTTCAAGCAGCGCTGGTTTATCATACTTACTGATTGATAACACCCCAGCAGATCAAAGCATCAAATAGAATCCTCATTGACCCCGAAGATTTGTTCTTGGTTCAACCTTGACTTGATTACCGGGTTATTGTACCGTATAGAACTATCTTAGGGGACTAGATTATACATACCGATGTTGAAGTTTCTGGTGTAATCTTCACCGAGGAGGCTGAAATGGTGGAGCGGAATAACACAGATGCCCAGCTTATCAAAGAGCTGGAGAGGCTCAAGCCTCACGATCACCTTTGCCTTATCCATGAAACTCATCAGGAATGGGAGGAAGCCATCATCCCGTTTATCCGCATCGGTTTAGAGCGGAAAGAGAAGTGCATCTACGTAGCTGATACCCGTACCGCCGAAGAGTTGCGCAACTATCTCAGCAAGGCTGGGATAGCGGCGGCTTTTTTTGAAGAATCCGGCCAACTTACCATCCTCAGGGAGAGCGATGTCTACACGAAAGAAGACTCTTTTGACCCTGACCGTATTATCCGCCTCCTCATCACTGAAACCGAGAAAGCCGTTAGTCAAGGCTATCCGGCGCTACGGGTAACCGGCGAGATGACGTTTGTGCTCAAAGGGGTTACCGGCTCGGAAAGGCTCCTGGAATACGAGACCAAGCTTAACCGCGATTTATTTCCCAAATACCCCTGCCTTGCTATCTGCCAGTACGACCGCTGGAAGTTCGACTCGGAGATTATCAAGGGCATCATCATGACCCATCCCAAGCTCATACACGGCAACCGGGTCAGCCCCAACTTCTACTATATACCTACCGAGGAGTTTCTGAACCACAAGCGTGCCGAGATGGAGGCCCAGCACTGGCTCAACAATATAGCCCGCGAACAGAAGCGGAAAGAGGAACTAGAAGAATCGGAGGTTCGCTACCGACGACTCTTCGAAGCGGCCAAAGATGGGATACTGATCCTTAACGCAAAGAGCGGAATAATCATGGACATTAACCCCTATTTGCTGAATCTGATGGGATACTCCAAGCAGGAGATATTAGGAAAGCGGCTCTGGGAGCTCGGGTTTTTCAAGGATAGGCTTCGTAGCCATGATTCCTTCCGCGAGTTACAGCAAAAGGGATATATCCACTACGAAGATCTGCCGCTCGAGACTAAGGATGGACGTAAGCTTGATGTTGAGTTTGTTAGCAATTCATACCTGGTCAACAGCGAGATGGTAATTCAATGTAACATCCGCGATATCACCGAGCGCAAAAGTAAGAATGAGGAGATACAGCATCTTAACCTGACCCTTCGCGCCATTCGCGATGTGAATCAGCTTATCGTGAGGGAAAAGAGCCGCAAGCGGTTGCTCAACGAGCTCTGCCGTATTCTCATCCGGACCGGTAGCTACTCTGTCGCCTGGATTGCCCTGCTGGACCAGTCCGGGAAGGTGGTGGTACACGCCCAGGCAGGGTTAAGTAAGAAATTCACGCCTATGTTCAAGCAGATGAAAGCCGGTGAGCTACCGCCTTACGGACAGCAAGCGCTGGGGCAAACATCAGCGGTGGTCACTAAAGAACCGGGGTCCGCCTGCGGTGACGGCTCTCTCTCAGGTGAACTGAAAAACGTCAGAACGGCACTGACAGTCAGACTGGAGCATGCGGGAAGGATCTACGGACTGCTGTCTGCTCATATGCCAAGCGCTTCCGTCACTGATGAGGAGATAGTCTTGTTCCAGGAAGCGGCCAGTGACATGGCTTTTGCTCTGCATGGCATTAAACTCTTGGAGGAAAAGAGGCGCGCGATGCGATCCCTGAAAGAGGCGGAGGCAATATTCCAGGATCTCTATGATAATGCCCCGATTGCCTACCTGTCTATGGATACTACAGGACACATCATAAAAGCTAACAAAGCTGCCTGTAACTGGCTGGGGTATAGTCTGAAAGAACTCTCCGGAATAGATCGCTCCGCTATCTTTGCTGGAGAGTCTCAAGACAGGGCAAGAATACTGTTTGAGCGGTTTAAAAAGGGAGATCCGGTTGAGGATGAAGAGCTAATCTATATCAGAAAGGATGGGCAGAAGGTCTACGGCTTACTTTCTTTTAGTGCCATACGAGACGACAACGGCTGCATCATCGCCAGCCGCACTGTAATAAAAGACATTACCGATCGCAAGCAGGCAGAGGAGAGTCTGCGCGATAGTGAGAATAAGTTCCGGCATGTCTCATCGATTACCTCCGATATTGCTTATTCCTGTCTGAGTAAGCAGGGTGCGGCCTATTCGTTTGACTGGCTTTCCGGTGCTACAAAACGCATCACGGGGTACAAAATTGGCGAGATCAAAGCACAATCGTGCTGGCGCTCTCTGGTAATAGATGAGGATATACCACTATTCGAGAAGAATGTTATCGGGCTCCGGCCAGGGCAGACATCCTCCTGCGAACTGCGCCTCCGCCACAAGAATGGTGAAATTGTTTGGGTCGCTTCCTACGCTCAGTGTGTTACGGACACCAAAAGCCCAGAGTGTCTCCGTCTCTATGGAGGGTTGGTTGACATCACCAAACGCGTTCTGACTGAAGCTAAAATATCCCAACAGAATCGCGAATTGAAGTATTTTGCTTCTCAAGTCCCCGGTATGCTTTATCAATTCAAGAGAATGCCGGATGGTACTTACTCCGTACCTTTCTCTAACGATGCCATCAAGGGTATTTTTGGCTGTACACCGGAAGACGTAAAAGAAAGCTTTGCCCCCGTTGCCAAGGTCATCGTGCCAGAGGATATTAAGAGAGTAACTGATTCTATCGAGCAATCCGCCCGGGAGATGACGCCGTGGGAGTGCGAATACCGAGTAAAGCTCCCCGGTAAAGGTATCAGGACCCTTTGGGGGCACTCTGTCCCCGAAGCTCAAACCGATGGCAGTATTGTCTGGTACGGCTTTAATACCGACATTACCGACCGTAAGCAGGCTGAGGAGACAATAAAGCAATCCGAGGCAAAGTATTCATCTCTGGTAGAGAATAGTAATGATGGCATCATTATTATTGAGAATGGCATACTCCGGTTTATCAATACGAAGATGTCAGAGATGACCGGCTTTGTGCCTGAAAAGGCAGTAGGGCGAAAATTCGTGGATTTCTCCCCCCCGGAAGAGAAAGCCATATTAATGGAACGACATCTCAGAAGGATGTCCGGTGAGAAGATTCCCGAGACCTATGAAGCAACCATAGTGAGTCGGGATGGACATCACATCTTCGTAGAGGTGCATGCCAGTAATACGGTGTATCAGGGGCATCCGGTGGTCATTGCCATTATCCGCGATATTACCGAGCGCAAGCAGGCGGAGAGGAAAATCCTGCTAAATACAAGACATGTGCAAAGTCTCCTTGAACTGTATCGAATGTCAGAAGATGAAACCAAATCCATATCCGATTATATGGATTGCATGTTGGAGGCTAGCCAAATATCTCTGCAAAGTCACTTCGCTTTTATTGGCATGATGAATGCGGATGAAAGTGTGATGACTATCCA